>JAYSVQ010000297.1:0-5004 GCA_043718485.1 Bacteroidota bacterium | reverse complement strand
CATCGGTATGGGAGTTAAGTGAAACCACGGTTTCGGGATTATCTAACAAAAAGGTAGAAAGACTTCTGAGTTTGTATGCCGATTCTGAGGTGATTTTTGAATCATCAAAATCATAATAGATGGTTCTTGCAATTTCCCCGACACGATAATCGACCATTGGTATTTGCCCGATAGGTATCAGGGTATCTTTGGGCGTAAAATCAATTTTTGGAAAAAAGCCCCGTGCCACAAAATAACCTACCTTTTTGCAAATGGCAGAATAGCCCACCCCCGGTTTCACCACTGTCCAAAATTTACCATCGGTGCGGCTAATGGTTTTTCCCGAAACGGGTTTATCATGCCCATCTGTTGGGTTAATTTGAACCCCCGGTACGGCTTGCTCAGTTTTAAAATGAACGGTTTGTCCCGATAGCAAAAGGTAGTTTCCTTTTTTCAGTTTCGCCTCGAGTATAAATGTTTTTTCATCTACCAAACCACGGGTAGTTATAGAAATAATTTCAGGCACGTAACCTTCTTTCAACACGAGAATGGTGAAATCGCTGTGCGATTCCAACAACAAAAAGGCGAAGCCTTTTTCATCGGTAGTCTCTGTTGTTTCCTCTGCTTCCCCAATTACCTGTGCCTGGGCCAGATCAATAAAAGCACCGGTTTCTGCATCGGTTACTGTAAGTTTAGCATTGAATTTCCTATCCGACTTCATCAAAATGCCTTTTTCTAAAAATGAAAGCGCATCGATTTCTTGGGTGGCTACCGAATCTAAAGATGTGCGGTAACCGATTTGATTGCATTCAATCGTAAAGTTTGATTTCCACCGTTGAAAATACCGGCATCTTCCTTTCTCATCCGTCACAAATTTTTGTTCTCTTCGGTTCTCATCAAAAACGCTCACCTTCACCTTGTTCATCGGTTTGCCGGTAATATCACTGGTTACGGTAAGGTCAACGGGAATTTGCCTTTCAAATTCATAGAGATCGTCACTCCCCCCGCTTCCGGTGCGGTTCGATGAGAAGTAACCCAAAGCCGAATATTTTTTCCATGCGATCGAGAAATCGTCTTTATTAGAATTTAGCGGATAACCCAAATTGCGAGGCACACCAAAGCCATTGCCCTCAGGTCGGGAGACAAACAAATCAAGTTCGCCTAAACCCACATGGCCATCAGAGGCAAAAAGCAAGGCCCCGCTTTCATGAAAAAAGGGAAACATCTCATTACGTTCGGTATTCACTGTAGGCCCCAAGTTTACGGGTTCACTCCAACTTTCACCAAATTTTTCCACTCTCCATAAATCGCTTCCCCCTATACTTCCCGGACGATCAGAAGTAAAGACTAGCCATCTGCCATCGGCACTGAGTGTGGGGTGTCCGGTACTGTAGCCCTCGCCATTGAAAGGCAGCAGGGCGACTTTCGTCCATTTATTTTTGTCGAGGTGAGCGGAAAACAATTCTAGTTTATGAATATCTCCTTCGCCCCAATCGAGCCAAAGATCATTGAAATTGCTTCTTGTAAAATACATGGTGCGACCATCGCTGCTCAGGCAAAAAGGGCCATCGTGGTAGGCACTGTTTACACTTCCCTCAAGAGGCAGACTCTCTTCATCACGTGCGATGGGAAAATTGCGTTGAAAAATATCATAGCCATTCAGGTCGGTTGTGCTTGCATAATAAAAACTGGAATAATGCAAATATGCACCTACATCAGAGCCTGCGGTGTTAAGGGGCAGGCGGCGGGTAGCATAGTGCAGCGAATCCCATCTGCAAATCATGGCATAATCACATGAGCGTTGATAGTAACCGGCCAAAGCTGTATCACCCGATATTTTTCCATATTCTCTAAACTCAGATTTTGCGAGCGGGTATTTTCCGGTTGCCTTTAGGGCATTTCCATAATCGATTCTCACCACTGGTTTAGCTCCGCTTTTTACTGCTTTGCCCAACCAGAATTCTGCACTTAAATAGTCTTCCATTTTGTGATAGCATGACCCGATTCGTGCCATAATTGCGGGGTCTGCCGTGTCTTTCACCACCTGATTATAATAAAAGATGGCACCCGCATAGTCTAATAAGCCGTAGGCTTCATCTCCCAAGGCGCGATTATCGGTCTGGCCCCAAACTGCAAATGGGCTGAATAAAAGGGCCAGCCAAAGCCATCGTAATCTCTTTTCCATGAAGGTTGAAATAAAAGCGAGTTAAGGGTATTTGTAAAGGTAATAAAATTCTTATTTATCCTTTTTTCTCGGGCTTTTTGTTTTATTTCTGAGCCTTTAAAAGGGAGTGGCCCAATCAAGCGAATGGAGCCAATGGAATAAAGAAACTCTATTTTAAACTTTAGCTTGATTTTTAGGTTGAAAACCTGATATTCACAGTATGCTTGGTTTTCGATTCGAAAAATTCACACCCCCGCCAAAAGGAAAAGGCACCTTTCAACAATTGCTATCTATCTTTTTGGAAATCATGCAACATACGGGTGGCAATGTGGCTGAGGCGCTGAATATCATGAACGAATTGGACCGCCAATATGGAATTACCCAAGATGCATATGGCATGGGAAACTTTATCGACGATTTACAACAAGAGGGTTTCATCGCACCCAACTTGGATGTGCCCGGGCAATTCGATGCAAGTCCATTAGCCGGAAAAAAAATAAGAGAGAAAGCGCTCGAAGATATTTTTGGGAAGTTAAGAAAATCACGCCGGGGGCAGCACCGCACCCCTCATTCCGGCAAGGGTGAAGAGATGGGAACTGAATTGCGCAAATTTGAATATGGCGATGATTTGTCATCAATCGCAATGACCGAATCGTTGCGTAATGCGCAAATGAGGGAAAGCGGAGCTGAATTCTCGCTCAACCAAGATGATATTGAGGTAAGAGAGCAAGAACAAACCAGTCAGTTCTCAACAGTGGTAATGTTAGATATTTCCCACTCCATGATATTGTATGGAGAAGACCGAATCACCCCGGCCAAAAAAGTAGCGATGGCATTAGCCGACATGATTTTCAAGAAATATGCAAAAGACACACTCGATATTATTGTGTTTGGAGACGATGCATGGCAAATCGAAATTAAAGACTTACCCTATTTAGAAGTGGGGCCCTACCATACCAATACCGTTGCCGGGCTTGAATTGGCAATGGATATTTTTCGCCGACGAAAAACCACCAACAAACAGATTTTTATGATAACTGATGGTAAACCCACTTGCATTAAAGAGGGAATCCGATATTATAAAAACTCATGGGGCCTAGACCGGAAAATTTTGAACCGAACTTTTAACCTTGCTGCACAATGCAGAAGGCAAAGAATTCCCATCACTACCTTTATGATTGCACAAGACCCATATCTGGTCAATTTTGTGCAAGAGTTTACAAAAATAAACCAAGGCAGAGCCTTTTACTCGTCGCTTAAAGGATTAGGCGATTTGGTTTTCGAAGATTTTCAAAAAAATAGAAAAGGAAAAAAGTAAAAAAAAGGTTTTTGTGCTTTTTTATTCTACTGTGCAAACAGCACTCGGCTGGTCAACCTGATATTCAGCTTGTTTTATTTCGCAATTCTTGCTCGCCTGATCCTCAGAAATATCTTTGTAGGCATACAAAATGGTGGTGCCATTAATGCTACATGAACAATACCATGTTTTATTGCAACTGCTCATAACAAAAATACCCAGTAAGCAGGCTGTTGAAATCAAAACTTTTTTCATTCGCTCGGTCGTGATATGAGGTAGAATTATCGGTTACGATATTACAAATTTTCTTTTGTTCAGCCAAAGGTATGGGTAAAAAGGCCACCAAAAGAGCCTCATTCTCGCCTTTTTACGTAAGGGATAAGACCTAAATACACAAAACAAGGGCTGCCCTAATCATGGCAAATTCCCGGGATTAGGGTTTGGGTTGCGATGCGTTGCGGGTTTGCTTTTCAATCGTATCCCACATTTCATTTGGTATTTCACTGGCCCAAGAAAACTGTCCACCGCTTTTCATCCATTCCCCACCATCAATGGTAATGCAATCACCGGTTATGTATCCTGAAAAATCAGATACTAAAAAAGCGGCGAGATTCGACAATTCACTATGCTCACCCAACCTGCCGAGGGGAATTCTCACCTTAGGGTCGGTGAGTTTCTCAAGGCCCGGTGGCATCAACCTTTCCCAAGCCCCTTTTGTGGGGAAAGGGCCCGGTGCAATCGCATTTACCCTTATGCCATAATGGCCCCACTCTTGCGCGAGCGAGCGCGTCATGCCCAAGACCCCGGCTTTACCACAAGCAGAGGGCACAACATAGGCCGAACCTGTCCAGGCATAGGTCGTGGTGATGCTCAAAATATTGCCCTCGATTTTATTCTCTATCCAATACTTACCAAAAGCATGCGCACAATAAAAAGAGCCCTTCAGCACAATGTCAACCACCGAATCAAAAGCCCGATGCGATAGCCGCTCGGTTGGGGAAATAAAATTTCCCGCGGCATTGTTCAGCAATACATTCACCGTACCAAATCGGGCCACTGATTGTTGTAATAAGTGCTCTACCTGCTCATAATGCCGCACATCACAAGCCACGGCGAGCACTTCGCCACCTGTTTCGGCCATTAATTCTTTTGCCGTTTGCTCAATCACATCAAGTTTGCGACTCGTGATAACACACTTAGCCCCCAGACTCAAAAAATACTGCGTCATAGAGCGCCCCAATCCTGTGCCCCCGCCAGTGATTACAATCACTTTACCTTTTAATGCACCCTCTTTGAGCATGCCTTCTGTAGAATATGCCATAGCGAGCAAATTAGGAATAGTTTGCCAAATCAATTGATCTTTCTGTGATGAAAACCAATTTGGGAACTGACAAAAGTCATTTCCAAAATGGCATACTCTTTCAAACTTTGTCGATATGAAACAGCGCATTCTTTTATTTTTTACTCTATTGGATGGAGGATGAAGGAACGCAAACCCTAATTCCTTTTGTTATCGCCCGATAGCACATACATTCAAACCTTTTTAATTGTAAGATTAAAAGCA
>JAYSVQ010000296.1:0-1753 GCA_043718485.1 Bacteroidota bacterium | reverse complement strand
CCAATGGCAACTGACATTCCCTGACCTAAAGAACCGGAGGCAATTCGAATGCCTTCCAGGCCCTCGTGAGTTGCAGGATGACCCTGCAATCTCGAATTCAGCTTGCGAAAGGTCGCCAATTCAGAAACCGGAAAATAACCCGATCGTGCAAGCACCGAATACCAAACGGGAGAAATATGCCCATTGGACAAGAAAAATACATCTTGGTTTTTTCCATCCATATCCCAAACCGTTGGGTCATGATTAAGGATGTTGAAATAAAGGCAGGTAAAAAAGTCTGCGCAACCAAGGGAGCCACCCGGATGTCCACTTTGAACATCAAAAACCATTCTGACAATATCTCTCCGAACCTGTGCGGCTATATTTTTCAGCTCGGGAATACTTTGAACCGCTTGCATTGGGAGCAAAATTCAGAAATACAAGCTTGCAAAAGAAAGGTTGTTGAAAAGTTAGGGATTCGAGCGCTTTGCAATCTCTATTTTTTGAGTTTCTGTAGTTCTTCTGCTGCTTTCAACTGAGGAATACTGGATTGCAAGACATTATCCATCTGATGCATCACCGGGAAAAAGCCTTCTTCTTTAAACAAACGGCGACCAAAATTGGCTTTTACTAGGTTTTTTATAAGAGGAAGGGATTGCTGAAAACTTTTTTCGGATTGATCTGACACCCGACTTGCAGCAAAAGTTTTCAAGGAAAGCAACATGTTAGCATCTACCTCAAATCGAGCTACAAATTCTTCAGAATTTTTATAACGGCTTCTGATGTTTTCCAAATCAGGATGCTCCCAAGTAAATTGACGGATTACGCCAAGGGCAGTATATTCTTGAATTAAATCCGTATCAAATGAGGTATCTCTGGCAATAAACACATCGGGAATAATACCACCCCCGCCATAAACCGTTCGCCCGCCTTTGGTTTTAAAGGTAAGGGAATCGGGAATATCCATTTTGGTGGAATCATAAATCTCACCGGTTTCGAATCGATGCAAAATTTCGGATTCGTAATCTTCGGCTCGCATGTGGTAAGGCTTTTGAATGCACCTTCCACTTGGTGTATAATACTTTGAAACGACAATTCTCATGGCAGAGCCATCCTCAAAATTTTCCTGGGTTTGGACCAAGCCTTTTCCAAAAGACCTAAGTCCGACAATTAATCCCCTATCCCAATCTTGTACTGCGCCTGCAACAATTTCAGAGGCAGAGGCAGAGCCATAATTCATCAGCACAACTAAAGCGCCTTCTTCAAACATTTTGAAACGGGAAGTTGCATCATACCGCGTATTGCTTTCCAAAGAGCGGCCTTCAGTATACACCACTAATTTGCCCTTTCCGATAAATTCATCTGCAATGAGTTGGGCTTGATCCATATATCCGCCTGGATTATCTCTCAAATCTAAAATCAATTTTTTCATTCCCTGATTTTGCAAGGCCCTTAGGTGTTGCTGAAATTCTTCGTGGGTGGTTCGGGCAAAATTTCCGATTTTCAGATATCCGATTTCATCGCGAATCATGTATGAAAAATCGACAGAATGTATTGGTATTTTGTCTCTTGTAATGTCAAAAATCAAGGGTCGTTGAGTGCCTCTCCGTAAAATCTGAAGTTTGACTTTCGTTCCCTTTTTACCCTTCAACTTTTTCATTACGTCGATGTTGGTCAGCCCTATGCCCGCAATGTTTTCCTCTTCAATTTTTACAATTCTATCTCCACTTTGAATGCCAGCCATCTCACTCGGCCCACCTGAAATCGGGGCTAC
>JAYSVQ010000295.1:0-1759 GCA_043718485.1 Bacteroidota bacterium | reverse complement strand
TACAAATGCGCATAATTACGTTTGGCAAAGATATTCCCATCTGCCCTTTTTACAAGAAATTCATTACATTTACTAAAATTAACCCCCAAAAAGATGAAAACAATTTCAAAGTTCTGCCGCTTGGTTTCATGTTTTGCTTTTCTTTTCCCCCTTATCCTTTCCAGTCCTCTTTTCGGACAAAGTGATGATGTTCAGATTGAATATCATTTCGTAAATGTGCAACCCTCAAATCCCACAGATTCAACAATCAGTCAAACCGAGAAAATTACTTTTTCAGCCAAATTAACTGGAGGAAAGGTCATTTCGATTGGAAAAGTTTCGATAATGGCACAGGTTGCACTTGGGGCGCCTTCTTTTGTGGGTTATGCAGACCTCCAAACTTTACCGAGCGGTGAAATTCAGATTAGTTTTAATTTAAGTAATTTTGAATATCCTCCCCAAATTAAAGCCGATGAACAAGGCAAAAAGTCATATTTAAAGGGTACCAAAGTTTACGCCAAGGTTGAAAACTTGGGCTATATTGACTCAATTTCCCTGAAAGTCAATAAATTAGAGGTAAAGGAAAGAGCCCTTTACAATAGTTTTATTGTTGATTAACTTTACTCAATGAAACCAGCCTTCGCACGCTCATTGGGCCTCCTCGGCCTTTGCTTGTTATTTTCCTCTTGCACGAATAAACCCGTTGCCGAATTCATTTTTAAAAACGGTGTTTCTGCTACTGCAGGAGATCAGGTCGAATTCATTAATTTCTCGGTTCATGCAACCGATTACATTTGGACCATGCCCGATGGTTCAACTCAAACTGGGGTTAGTCCTGCTTATACAATTCCCGTCACACAAGGAGATGCAAACCTCACTTTTACGCTCACGGCAAATTCTGCGGAAGGCAAAAATGAGTATTCAAAAGATTTACCTGTTGCAGCCGCCCGCGGAAATGTAATTTTTTGGCATTTAAACGGAACAGGCTATAGCAGTGCAGTAATTAATTTTGACAGCCGAATTGATTCCATTCCAATGAGCATAGGCAGCGCACCCGATTGTACCAGCGATGATGGCGCACGATTTATCGGTACCAAGGTGGGAACGCATAATTATTCGGCTACAGATGGTGTAAAAAACTGGGATGGAACCGTTGACGTGAGTCGAGATGGTTGCACGGTTGTTCTCTTAAATTAATACGCCCCTTTTGAGTTTAGGCTTCTCAGCATTTTAGGTCCAAACCGCCTCAAAATAATCTACAATGTGGCTTTTCAGAAAAATTTCTTGAGAGAAAAGGTCATATGCAGGTAATTCCTTTTGCGCCTCCCAATGTGGCCACCCGTCGGCATCCTGGTGACTAAGTTTAAAAAAACCTGAAGGCGCCAACACAGCGCAAAGCGCAATATGCATTAAATCTTGTTTTTCTTCTTTTGTGAATTCTTTTTTGGGATGCGCCCCCAATTCACGCACACCAATCAAAAATAATATTCCTTCTAAGGTTAAGGTAGCTTTAAATTCAGCCTTCAACCGGACAGTCAATTTTTTCCAGTTTTCCTGAAGGCGAGAAATATCATCATTATCTTCATTTTCCATCTTGATTTACAATTTCATTTAAGTGGGTATGAACAAAGTTATGTATATCCTGAATTGCGCCCCATGCCTCCTTTAAACTTTTTACATTTTTGAGCATAAGGTATAAAAACTTTGGTGTCTCTTTAAACTGTACAAGGGTCGGATTTGATTTAACAAAGGATAACAGCATCACAAATTTATCTGAGGA
>JAYSVQ010000294.1:0-5022 GCA_043718485.1 Bacteroidota bacterium | reverse complement strand
ATTCTTGACTATAATTTAAACAGCATAAATCCAAATGCTGCAAATGGTTTACTTGTTTTAGACTGGATGAAAAAAGCAAACCCAGAATCAAACGTGATTATGCTTACGGGTGTCGACAATATGGATGTGGCTCTAAAATCCTTTAAGCATGGTGCCTCTGATTATGTGGTGAAAGGCGATACTCAATTTAAGAAGATTAATTATTCTGTCCTTAATCTTTTAAAGTTGAATCAAGCAACAAAAGAGGCTAAGAAATATAAAAGACGAGTTTCATTGTTAACCTTGTTTTTTGCAATTATGCTTAGCGTTTTAATTTCCATCCAGATTTTTTATCCGAAAATATTAAATTGACAAAATGCAGATTTGGTTCATTTAATGGTTTTGCAAACCTCGCCTTTGCGAAATATTCTTTGTTTTAGAACTTAAATTCTTTTTCATCCTATAAGCGAAATTTTTGCGCTATGTGTGAATCATGCAATCCTTGCCTAGGGTAATGTAAGGTAATCGTGCCTGATCATCGTGAACTTTGAGGAAGTATAGTCACTTAACAAAATTCTCGGTTTTATGAAAAATTGTAATATATACCTTCTTGCATCATTTTTCCTGTTTCTGATTCCCAATTTTCATTATGGGCAGGCCCCGAATTTGGGAACAACATCAAATTTCGTCCTTTTTTCTACCAATGGAGCTGTAAGCAACACTGGTTTTTCACATTTAACGGGACATGTTGGCACTAACAATGGATCAAGTACAGCTTTTGGAAATGTGGATGGGGTAATGCATGACCAAAATGGCACAAGTGCCCAGGCGAGGGCAGATTTATTGGTTGCTTACAACCAATTGAATGCCACCATTCCAAATTATTTTCCTGCACCTTTGCTTGGAAATAATGATACTTTGAGAGCCGGCGTGTACTCTATTTCCGGTGCCGCAACCTTGAATTTAAATCTAATTTTGAATGCACAAGGAAATTTAAATGCTGTTTTTATTTTTCAAATTCAAGGTGCTTTTGCAGCCAATGCAAATTCCAAAATTATTTTAGTCAATGGCGCACAAGCGTGTAAAGTATTTTGGAAAATTGAAGGCCAAGTTAGTTTGGCCTCCGGAGCAGCATTAAAGGGCACAATCATTGCAAATAATGCAGCAATTATCATGAATTCAGGCGTAAATCTCGAGGGCAGGGCACTTTCGACTACAGGTGCGATAACGATAGACGGAATCACAGCTTATACACCTATCGGTTGTGGAAATCCTTTGCTTACAGGACCTTCCTCGCCTTCCCTATCCAGCGCAGCTTGTTTTGGCATTTTCTCTGGAAGTGGACCGGTGACAAATGCCGGTGTAACTTTCGTTACCGGCGATGTAGGCACAAACGTTGGACTCACTACCGGATTTAATCCTTTAAATGTTACAGGCGTCATCCATCCAATTCCAGACGGTGCGACTGCTTCTTGTGCATCCGATCTTTTGAATGCATATAATTTTTTGAATGTATTGCCCGCAGACATAGAACTTCTGTATCCTGCTCAATTAGGAAACAGCCTTGTGCTTACTCCACATACCTATGTAATGAATGGAGCTGCAATTTTAACCGATACCCTTTTCTTAAATGCTCAGAATAATTCAAGTGCAGTATTTGTAATCAAGTTAAACGGTGCATTGTCAACTTCAACGTATTCTACTGTGGTATTACAGAATGGAGCGCAGGCGAAAAATGTATATTGGAAAATTGATGGCGCTGTTCATATCAGCGATTATTCAGTTTTTAAAGGAACCATTATTTGTAATAACGGTGCAGTTGACCTCAATTTTGGTGTTACACTCGACGGTCGCGCCTTAACAACTACGGGAAGTTTGAATACATCTACGGTCAATGTGAATATGCCGCTCGGTTGTGGTCAAGCTTTGTCCCCGATCATTACTTCAGAACCTGTCAGTGTGAGTTCTTGTGCAGGTAATATTGTAAATTTTTCTGTAGCCGCTACAGGTTCAGGTCTTTCCTATCAGTGGAGAAAAGGTTCAGTGCTTTTGACAAACGGGGGTAATATTTTCGGGGCAAATTCACCTACACTTACTTTCAATCCTGTTCAAACGGTGAATGCGGGTACCAATTATAATGTAATTGTAACGGGTTCGGCAATGCCGAGTGATACTTCGCAGAATGCCGCTTTAGTGGTTAACTCGAGTCCTATTGTTTCCGTTGTGCCTTCAAATCAATTTGCCTGCTCAGGAGCTTCAGCAAGCTTTTCCATAGTTGCAACCGGCACCGGTTTAACTTATCAATGGAGAAAAGGAACTACAAACCTCATCAACGGCACAAATATTACAGGAGCGAATACAGCCACACTTGTTATCAATCCAGTTGGTCCATTGAATGCAGCAATAGATTACAACGTGGTTATTACCGGAACCTGTTCCCCTAATTATACCTCCCCAAACGTTTCGCTAATTGTAAATGTAGCACCCTCAATTTCAGTGCAACCCGTGCACGATTCAACCTGTGTAGAGGGTTCAGCCAGTTTTTCTGTAGTAGCTTCGGGTTCCGGTTTAAGTTATCAATGGCGAAAAGGAGCAACCCAACTTATGAATGGAGGAAATATTTCAGGAGCAAATTCGGCTACCCTATTAATTAACTCTGCTACTGCCTTAAATGCAGGCAGTAATTATAACGTTTGGATATCTGGAGTTTGTTCCCCTTCCATAACATCCTCAAATGCAACCTTAACGATAAACTTGGCACCAAGCATCACAACGAATCCAATAAACCAAATTGCATGTGATAACCTTCCTGTCAGTTTTTCTGTGATTTCTTCAGGAACTAATTTAAATTACCAATGGAGAAGAGGCCAGAACAATTTGAGCAACACAGCCAATATCACGGGAACAAACACTTCTATATTAGGGATTACCCTTGTGGGCCCCTGGGATACAGCCTCTGATTACAACGTGGTAATTACTGGAGCTTGTTCACCTGCTATAGTTTCTCCAAACGCTTCTCTTTCTCTCTGCAATTCTACCTCAGTTAGCCCATTTGCTGAAAATCAATTAGGAAATTCGTTTAATGTTTATCCGAATCCATTTGAGGATTACCTTAAAATTGGAGTTGCTGAGGAATTTATTGCCTTAAAAGGAGAGTTTAGAATGTATGATGCTTTAGGGATATGCATTTAAAGGTGAATTTAAATCAACCTGTTTCGGAAATTGAAACGGGTCATCTTTTGGCAGGAGTTTATTTTTACACCATCGTTTCAAACGGCAAAATCTTGAAGGCCGGCAAAATGGTGTCCTTATAAGAAAATATTAATACTGGTTAAAATCCCTGTTTTGATTTATCAAGACAGGGATTTTTCATTACTACACTATTCTAAATGAATGTGTGAATGATGTAACTTTTCCTATTTGTACTGTAACACATTCGCATTGAAGGTTCATGACCTTTGTGAGGTGAAAATATTTTCACTGTTAAAAAATTAGTATGAAAAAGTTATTTTTTATTGTCGCTATGTTAGGCATGTCATCAGGAGTAACCCTGAAAGCACAGTCGCCAGACACCGACTTCCATAAGGTTGAATTTGGCCTTCGTTTTATGCCTACCCTTTCTTCATTTAATATGGAATCGTCATCAGGTGGCAATGTTTCAGGGCAAGCCACATTCGGTTTCGGCATGGCTGCTGTTCTTGGCGTTAACTTTTCAAACCACGTTGGTATTCAAACTGAAGTGGTTTACAACTCACTGTCTCAGAAATTTCAGGACCAAACCATCGACCGTAAAATAAATGTGAGATACATAAATATTCCACTTATGATTTCGCTTAATACCGGAAAATCGAAAAAGGTGAATTTCAACATGGTATGTGGCCCTCAACTTGGAGTAAATCTTGGCTCTGATATCAGTTCAACCGGAGGTCCTGTATCCGATACAGTTACAACTGTATTTGCTGCGAATAAGGCAGATCTTGGACTTGCCTATGGAGCTGGAATTGAAATTATGCTAAATGAAGCAAGAACACTTCGTCTCGACCTTGGATTCAGGGGCGTTTATGGCCTTTTAAATATCAGCAATACGAGTCAAACACAAGCAAACAATTCTTACTACGTCTTGGATAGGGCCAATATCAGAACCAAATCAGGGTATGTTGGTGTTTCCTTTTTGTTTTAATAATCAAGATTCTCAATCAATCACTCAATCAATATTCAGATGAAAAAATTTATTATCCATTGCCTTTTGTTATTTGTAGTTGGCACCCAGAGTGGGTTTGCACAAACAACCACCACGGTAACAACAACAACTACCAGACGCTCCACGCCCTATAACGCTGAGAGTTTTGGAAACACTCTGAACCTGGGGATAGGTGTAGGTTATTACGGGTACCTTGGTAGCTCTACCCCGGTGCTTCATGCTGACTACGAATTCAATGTTGCAAGAAATTTCACCCTGGCACCATTCGTTACTGTTTTTTCCTATGTACGTTATCCAAATAAAGATTATTACTATCGCCAGACGGTTATCCCTTTTGGCCTGAAAGGAACCTACTACTTTGACCAAATTTTAAATGCCGGTCCGAAATGGGATTTCTATTTAGGTGCATCTCTTGGGGTAGCAATACGCAAAACGGTTTGGGAAACCGGATATCCGGGAGGTAGCGTGGCATATTCTCCAGGATGGGGTCCCCTATATCTTGACGGGCACATCGGCGCAGAGTACCACCTCAACCAAGGGTTGGGATTATTCCTTGACGTATCAACAGGCATTTCTACTTTCGGCTTAGCCATTCACTTTTAACAAATACTAAAATGGGAAATTTATTGTACATCATTGCTATTCTTCTAATTATTGGTTGGGCGATCGGATTTATAGGTTACCAGACCGGAGGAATCATTCATTTGCTCTTAATAATTGCAGCCATTGCAGTTCTACTTCGTGTTATCCAGGGTAAAAAACCAATTTAATATCAGAAAAATGAAAAAAATTATTTTCAGCTTAATGACAATTGGATTGACATTAACTACTTATCCTTTACA
>JAYSVQ010000293.1:0-5028 GCA_043718485.1 Bacteroidota bacterium | reverse complement strand
GTGGTATTACCGAAAAATTGAAAGCCAAGCCCAATATCTATATTGCGGATTCAGGTGGCCTTTCAGTAAGTAAGGTAAACGAGCTGCGCAGAAACTGTTTTGAGTCAGGCATTGAAATGGTCGTGGTTAAAAACACGCTATTGAAAAAAGCCATGGAAAATTCAGGCAAAGATTATTCAGAGTTGTTTTCTACCCTAAAGGAAACTTCGGCTGTATTTTTCAGCAGTGAAAATTTCAAGGAGCCTGCAAAAGTTATTGCAAAGTTTCGCAAGACCAACGAAAAGCCTATTTTGAAAGGCGCTTACATTGACCAAGCCGTTTTTATTGGCGATAGCTCGCTTCAAAGTTTGGTGAATTTGAAAACCAAAAACGAACTTATCGCTGAGTTAATTGGTTTGTTGCAAAGCCCAATCAAGAATGTGATTTCTGCGCTACAATCGGGCGGAAACACAATCACAGGCATTCTTTCCACGCTCGAAAAGCGTGGCGAGTAATTTATTTAGGATTTTTTATTTATTGATTCAATAATTTTCAAGCAAAATGGCAGATTTGAAAGCACTAGCCGATCAGTTGGTAAACCTGACGGTAAAAGAGGTTAAAGACCTTTCCGACATTCTGAAGAGTGATTACGGAATTGAACCTGCGGCAGCAGCAATTGCAGTTGCAGCACCATCCGGTGGCGGAGGTGAAGGCGCAGCAGCGGCAGTACAAACAGAATTCGACGTAATTCTAAAAAGTGCTGGTGCAGCAAAGCTTCAGGTTGTTAAAATTGTAAAAGACATCACAGGTCTTGGGCTGAAAGAAGCTAAAGACCTCGTTGACGGCGCTCCAAAACCCGTAAAAGAAAAGCTGGCTAAAGCAGATGCTGAGGCAATCAAGGCTCAACTTGAGGAGGCTGGCGCTGAAGTTGAGGTTAAGTAATCTCCCACAGAAGGGATATTACCTTCAAAATTTACGGAAGACCTGGTTTTTGAATCAGGTCTATTTCCGTTTGTATTCTATTCCTCTTTTATTCAAATTTTAACCCTTTCTGAAATTGGCTACTATCAAGCAAAAAACGGAACGTATTTCCTTCTCAAGAATTAAGAAGGTAATTGATTACCCGGATCTGTTGGAAGTGCAGATCAGGTCTTTTCAAGAGTTCATGCAACTCGATACTCCAGCTGACCATAGAAAGTCGGAAGGTTTATTCAAGGTATTTCAAGAGAATTTCCCAATCTCTGATGCCCGGGAAAACTTCATCCTTGAATTTCAAGACTATTATATCGACCCGCCTAAATACAGCATCGATGAATGTAAGGAAAGAGGCCTCACGCACGCTGTGCCACTGAAAGCCAAACTTTTCTTGTATTGCACAGATCCTGAAAACGATGACTTCGATTCAGTCGTTCAAGAAGTGTATTTGGGAAACATTCCCTACATGACACCAAGCGGCACATTCATTATTAACGGCGCTGAACGCGTTATTGTAAGTCAGCTTCACAGATCGCCGGGTGTATTCTTTGGCCAGTCTTACCATGCCAACGGCACCAAACTTTACTCAGCCAGAATCATCCCTTTCAAAGGCTCATGGATTGAATTTGCAACTGACGTTAACAACGTCATGTTTGCCTATATCGACCGTAAGAAAAAGTTTCCGGTTACTACACTGCTAAGAGCGATTGGCTATTCAACTGATAAAGACATTTTAGAGATATTTGGTTTGGCTGAAGAAGTAAAGGCAACCAAAGCAAATCTAAAAGATGCTGTCGGACGTAAATTAGCTGCGCGGATTCTAAAAACCTGGACAGAAGACTTCGTGGATGAAGATACCGGAGAGGTAGTAACCATCACCCGTAACGAAGTTATTTTTGAGCGGGATCACATCCTCACAAAAGAAAATATCGAAGCCATTTTAGAAAGCGGAAACAAATCCGTTATTCTTGTTTCGAGTAAAGACAATGCGGGTGAGTATTCTATCATCTACAACACCCTTCAAAAAGATAATTCAAATTCAGAGTCTGAGGCCGTTGACCAAATCTATCGTCAACTTAGAAATACAGAGCCACCAGATGAAGAAACCGCTCGTGGTATTATTGATAAATTGTTTTTCAGCGATAAGCGTTATGACCTTGGCGAAGTAGGCAGGTATCGTTTAAACAAAAAGCTGCACAGCAATTTTACCGAGACCTCACAAGTTCTTACCAAGCATGACATTGTAAAGATCATTGAATATCTCATCTGGCTTCAGAATTCTAAAGCCCACGTGGATGATATTGACCACTTGAGTAATAGAAGGGTGCGCACCGTAGGCGAGCAACTTTATGCTCAATTTGGTGTAGGTCTTTCCAGAATGGCACGTACCATCAGAGAGAGAATGAATATTCGTGACAACGAAGTATTTACACCTGCTGATTTGATTAATGCCAGAACCCTGTCGAGTGTGATAAATTCCTTTTTTGGAACGAATCAACTCTCTCAGTTCATGGACCAAACCAACCCGCTGGCAGAGATGTCGCACAAGCGCAGAATTTCTGCACTTGGCCCCGGTGGTCTTTCCCGTGAGCGGGCAGGCTTTGAGGTTCGAGACGTACATTACACCCATTACGGTCGCCTTTGTCCGATTGAAACTCCTGAGGGACCAAACATCGGTCTTATCTCTTCCCTTTGCGTATATGCAAAAGTTAACGGAATGGGATTTATCGAGACCCCTTATCGTAAAGTTGAAAACGGAAAAATTCACGAGGGTACAACTTACCTAAGTGCTGAAGAAGAAGATGGAGTAATCATCGCGCAATCTAATGAGCCGATGACCAAAGACGGGCGTTTCGCAAATGAAACCGTAAGAGCAAGAAAAACGGGTGACTTCCCCATTTCAAATCCTGATGATGTCGCCTACATGGACGTAGCACCGAATCAAATTGTTTCGCTTGCTGCATCCCTCATTCCCTTTTTAGAGCATGATGATGCAAACCGTGCTTTGATGGGTTCAAACATGCAACGTCAGGCTGTGCCTTTGTTGCGTGCAGAATCACCTATCGTGGGTACGGGTTTGGAAGGCAAAGTAGTTGAAGATAGCCGTACCCTACTTGTTGCAAGAGGGCCGGGTGTGGTTGAAAGTGTGGATGGTGAAAAGATCATCGTGCGATATGAAAGAAGCCTCGACGAGGATTTGGTGAATTTTGATTCTAATGTGGTTTCTTATTCCCTTCAAAAATTCCGTCGCACAAACCAAAACACTGCGATCAACCATAAGCCGATTGTAAGACCAGGCGAAAAGGTTAAAGAAGGTACCATAATGGTTGAGGGTTACTCTACCGAACAAGGTGAGTTGGCACTCGGCAAAAATCTTTTGGTTGCATTCATGCCTTGGCAAGGGTACAACTTTGAGGATGCGATTGTACTTTCAGAAAATCTGGTTTCAGGTGACGTATTTACCTCCGTTCACGTTGAAGAGTTTGACCTTCAAGTGAGAGATACAAAAAGAGGTGAAGAAGAACTTACCCGTGAGATTCCAAACGTGTCTGAAGAAGCCGTTCGCAATCTCGATGAGTATGGAATGATTCGCATTGGAGCAGAGGTAAAAGAAGGCGATATTTTGATTGGAAAAATCACCCCTAAAGGTGAGTCAGATCCAACACCTGAAGAAAAATTGCTAAGAGCAATATTCGGGGATAAAGCCGGTGATGTAAAAGACGCTTCGTTACGGGTTCCGCCATCAATCAATGGTGTAGTTATAAAGAAACATCTTTTCAGAAAAGATAAAAAAGAAGCCAAAGCGCGGGCAAATGAGAAGAAGCTGCTTTCAGATATGGATGCAAAAACCAAGTCTGAGTTAGCTGAACTTGACCGTGTGATGATGGCAAAATTACTTACCCTGTTGGGCGAGCATAAATCCAAAGGCGTAAAGAATAAATCAGCCGAGGAAGTAATTGGTTCAGGAAAGAAGTTCACTGAAAAAACACTTCAGGGAATTATTTTTAAGGACCTCATTCCCGGTGAGTGGACGGGCGACGTGAAAATGGATACCCTAATCCGTCGTTTACTTTCAAACTATCGCCGCAGGTTCAACGAAATTGAAGGCAGCTACAAGCGCTTTGAATATGCAGTAAGAGTAGGCGATGAATTGCCATCGGGCATTCTTCAACTCGCCAAGGTTTATGTTGCCAACAAGCGCAAAATCAAAGTGGGTGATAAGATGGCAGGCCGTCACGGTAACAAGGGTGTGGTATCTAAAATCGTTCCGGTTGAGGATATGCCATTTCTTGAAGATGGAACACCGGTTGATATCGTTTTGAATCCGCTGGGTGTACCTTCAAGGATGAACCTTGGCCAGATTTACGAAACCGTTCTTGCCTGGGCAGGAAAGAAACTCGGCGTAAAATTCGCCACGCCAATTTTTGATGGTGCAACACCAGATGAAGTAGGTGAGCAACTTGAAAAGGCAGGCATTACCGATTGGGGACGTAACTTTTTATTTGATGGCCAAACGGGTTTGCGCTTTGAGCAAAAAACAACCGTGGGCGTAATCTATATGATGAAGCTTTCTCACCTTGTCGATGACAAGATGCACGCGCGTTCTATTGGTCCATACTCGCTCATTACACAACAGCCATTGGGTGGTAAAGCCCAGTTTGGGGGTCAGCGTTTTGGAGAGATGGAGGTTTGGGCATTAGAGGCATTCGGTGCTGCGCACATCCTTCGTGAGATGCTTACAGTAAAATCAGACGACGTTTTTGGCCGTGCCAAAACCTACGAATCTATAGTAAAGGGAGACCCATTGCCGACACCAGGCATTCCAGAGTCTTTCAACGTATTGTTGCATGAGCTTCGCGGCCTTGCATTAGAAATTACACTCGATTAATTCAGTAACCCAAAGCGAATAATATGTCCGCTACCAAGGAAAGAAAAGCCATTACCAGCGACTTCAAAAGAGTAACCATTAGCTTGGCCTCACCTGAAGTCATTCTCGACCGTTCCAACGGTGAGGTTCTGAAACCAGAAACCATCAACTACCGGACCTATAAGCCGGAAAAAGATGGTCTATTC
>JAYSVQ010000292.1:0-1762 GCA_043718485.1 Bacteroidota bacterium | reverse complement strand
GGAATTTTTTCCTTTTGAATCGTGGTCAACAATTTTTCCCTTTCTTCAGGATATAGATTTTCCCATGTTTCATAACTTTTTGTTGTGTTCAACACCTGACTGCCCACGCAGACCAATTTAAAAGGTGCTTGACTCGTTTTTAAATTGTCAATTAGCCATTCAAATTGCTTTTCACCAATCATCGTTTGGTCACCTGTTTCTCGGTTGTCGGGTGAGCGAAACCATCTGTCATCCAAGAGCCAAACCCCTACATCTCCCCATTGAAAAGCACTTGTGATTCCTTCGCCCTCTGCTAGACCAGAGCTTGGGTTTCCCCAAAAACAATCAAAGGCTTCCTTACTTATTCTTTTTAAAGCAAAACCTCTGTCTGAATCATTGGGACCATAATCGTGGTCATCCCATGTTGCATAATGGTGAACGCCGCCTAGTAAACTTTGCATTTCATTTAAGGCGCGCGTGTGGGTATATCGATAAAAAATACCAAAGCGGCTGTCAAAATCTGCTTCTCGCAAATACACATTATCACCCAACCAAATCATACAATCCGGATCCTTGGTCAAAATAGATTTCAAGATTGGGTAATCCCCGCCATAGGGTTTTCCGGGTCGATCAAATTGGGTATCATTTACAAAAAGGCAGCTTCCCAATGCAATTTTAAAAGCGGGAGGATCGCCTCTCCATTGCCACAAGGCCTGAGTTTGAAATTCTAATTTCCAGGGCAGTTCAAGTTTTTTTCCATTCAGGTAAAGCTCATATGCATAATTTTTTCCCGGAAGCAAACTATCAATGATAATTTTACATGTGTAGAAACAAAACGAATCTGTTTGATAGATTTTGCTCCATTTCCAGTCGGTCGTTCCGATTTCAGAAAATTTTACCTGCATATTTGCGGGGCCATCGGTTTGTGCCCAAACCAAAACCTCTCGCATGGATGAATAGCCATTCATGGGCCCTGAAATCAATTTAGGCTGAGCGTAAATAAATAGGGGAATGAAACTCAAAATGCCTAAGCAGGAAATTCTGAAAATGGGGAAATAACTCAACATATTATTTCAAAATTATTGTCCGAAAATTTTTAAAAGCAAAGGGCCTGCACCATTTGCGATGTATTGAATGCCAATACAAAGGGTAATAAAGCCCATCATTTTACTGAGCGCCGCAATGCCCGATTTGCCTAATCGCTCAACCAAACTCGGAGAAATGATTAGGATAAAAAAACAAACCAGAGACAACAATAAAATGGAAAGCACGACCGAAGTGTATTCCCAAAAACCTTGAAGAGGGCCACCGATACCGATTACAAGTGCAATTGCCCCCGGCCCTGAAAGCATGGGCATTGCGAGGGGTGAAAATGAAATGTCGTGTCGCTCTTTTGCATCTGCTTTCACTTTCTTTTTCATTCCTGTACTTTTTTCATATCGGGTATTGAGCAAATCATAGCCGGCTTTAATAATGATTAGACCACCGGCGATTCGCATTGCCTCTAAGGAAATTCCGAAGAAATTCATGATATAAGTTCCGCCGGCAAAAAATGTAATAAGAATAAGTGCGGTAAAAATCGAGGCCCGAATGGCCATAAGCCTTCGATAATCTTTGGAACCTTCACTCGTTAGGGTAACAAAAACCGGCATGGCACCTAAGGGATTCACAATTGAAAAAAGTGCCAAAAAAGTAGCAATGAATAAAGACATAGCCTGCAAAGATAGCTGGGCAAACTTGTATTTCTACCCTTTTTGCATAGGCTTGGCGATAATTACACATT
>JAYSVQ010000291.1:0-1768 GCA_043718485.1 Bacteroidota bacterium | reverse complement strand
GACAATCCTTCGGTTTTGCAATGCACCGGTTTGCTTTTGGGGAATATGTTGACTACCGTAAGCATTCAAGGTTGAAACCAGGGCAATAGGAGAAGGAGAAGAAATAAAAAATTGGCCTACCGGCAGTTCGAACCGCAAATCAATTGGGGTAGTTCCCGATTGGAGCGTATCGGTTTGATTTGGACTTTGGCCACTTAAACCTTGGTAAATTAAAACCGGAAAAACCCAAGCCCATTTCATTTGGGGAATAAACATGGCGGTATTTACGAAAGTGATTGAATAAGGTTTGTGTTTTAGCTTCTATTTTCAAGCAAAAAAGGCCTTTTTAGGCCTTTTTTGCTTGAATTTTTAATCTAATTAGAAGGATTTTACAAGTTTGCCTGCAAACTTGTCTTTTCCGCCATTAAAATGGATGAAATAAATTCCATTTTCTTCATGGCTTAAATCTGCTTCTAATTTATTCTCACCGCCATGGGCCTCGTAGGCAAATTCCTTTACCAATTGACCTTTAATGTCATAAATGGAAACGGAATAAGACTTGGTTTCGGCTGCATAGAAAGATACCGTCGCTTTATCTTGCGTTGGAACCGGAGAGATGTAATTGATATGCGATTGAATGTTGCCTGTGAAATTTACGATTTCAACTTGACTTTCAGATGAGGCAAAATCTTTTCCAAATTCTACAAGCTTGTAATAGTTGTTTCCTGAAACAGGGTATAAATCCTGAAAAGCATAATCATATTTTTCTTTTTGATTTCCATTTGCCATCACAGAGCCGATGGGAAAGAAATTTGAACCATCAACTGACTTCATTACCAAAAACGATTCGGTATTTCCTTCTATGGCAGTACCCCAATTCAAACTTACGTTCTTTGAAATGACATCGCCTTCTACATTGAAATAGCGAAATTGAACAGGGAAAGTCATTGATGTAAAACGAATGTCTTCATCAAGTCCACCGTCAGGTTGGCCCCGGCAATAATTTACATAGGTATTAGCGTTTTCCGGGTTTTGCATTTCAATTGAATCCGGGTAACCTAGGGTTCTAATGTACATGCTAAAGCAATAAGCTGCTTTGGCACCTACACCTTTCCAAATATCAACAAAGGCAGGGCGTGATTTGGTGCCTGTGAAAATGGTACTGCAACAAAAGTTTGTGCAAGGGGCGCCTGCGCCTGCATAAACGGACCCGCAAGCATCTCCCCAACATTGGTTTGTGCTATCATTGGCAGTGTACCAAAGGCAACCACCGATTGAATGGACAGTAGGGTCTCCAAGAAAAGCATTATCGCAATCTACTCCTGAAGGGTCAGAAATGGGGCAAGGGTCAAAACCATCGGTATCTGCCGGGTCTGCGTAAACGCCGATTTGGCCACCGTAAGATTTAATGCGCTGGCAATTGGTGCAACTCGCAGGCATTGGGCTTGGAATTCGTTTTCGGTAAGGGTTTGAATGGGTATGAACAATACGAGCTGTATTCGGCCAAACCATATACATAATATTGATTGTCGTTTGGTCGGCACCGAAAAGGGTTCCCCCAATCGTGTCTGTAGCGCCACCACCAATACAAGACCTGAAATAGGAAACGTAATGCCCTCCTGTGTCGGCCCTAATGCTGTCGAAAATCATTGAGGTTAAATTACAGGCTTTCGTCTCTTGATTAAAACCTGTAAAAACGCAAATAAAGAGCGCCGCAAGAATCCATTTTTGAATTTTCATACTCTATTGAAGTCTAATTTTCCCTAACAAAACAAAAATAGTCATAAAA
>JAYSVQ010000030.1:0-2791 GCA_043718485.1 Bacteroidota bacterium | reverse complement strand
TTCCAAGGGCTGCTGCTTTTTCAAGATAATCAACATGCCCCAAATGCAACAGGTCGAAACAGCCGTTTGTCAACACAACAACATGGTCTTTTAACTTCCATGCAGCTACCTTGAATTTAAGGGATTCTAAATCTAAAATTTTACTTGAGCAATGGTACATAAGGGCATGAAATTAGGAATTCTTTCAAAAGTGTCCCTAAAATGCATAATTTCAATCAAAAAGCGTTGTTTTGGTTCGAATTTTGTAGCTTTTCGCTTCTATGAAACGCCAAAGGCGACTGCAATTTCAAGTTTTTATGGTCCGAAATTTCGGATTTGGCCTTCCCATTTTTCTGTTTCTCTCTTTGAACTTTTACAAGGTTTCGGCACAGCCTGAGGAGGCCCCTTCACGACTTCATTTTGAAAAAGATTGGGTAGAATATGAGGCTGGAACTCAGCGACCAGACACCGTTAAGAAATTGAGGTTTGCCAATAAAGAGTCACTTGACACATTGGCCTTAAAAAAATTTATCTCGCTAAAGGGCATTATTGCGGAAGACGTACCGCTCGAAAATCTTGAATTTTTAGCTTGGTTTCCGCAAATTGAAATTATCGAATTAAAGGGGAACTACCTTGGAAATATCAGGGGAATAGAAAAATGCAAAAATTTGAAAGAGGTAGGAATAAACTCTAATTTCATTCAAGACATTAGCCTGTTATCCTTTTTGCCTCAGCTTACTTATTTGTCGCTATATGAGAATGACATTCGAGAGGTAAAACCGATAAGACTATTAAAAGAACTAACGTTTTTAGAATTGGGCTTAAATCCGGTTGAAGATATTTCCTGTTTGGAAAACCTGAAAAAACTTACCGGATTCTCAATTTACAAATGCAAGCATCTCAAGGAGATTTCGGTTATTTCTCATTTTAAAAACTTGCATTTTCTAAATATTTCTTTTTTAGAAACTCCGAACCTTTCTCTGGCTTTTTTAGCTGAATTAACCCAGCTCAACAATTTGAGAATTCAAGGCGTGGTTAGAAATAATGATGAGTTAAATTATATTTCTAATCTAACCAGGCTTATGCAACTCAGCATGGGTATGAATGATGGGATAACGCAATTGGATAGCCTTTACCGGCTTAGTAATCTTGAATATCTTGACCTTCACTCAAACAAAATTGAATCGATAGCCGTCTTTCCATATTTTCCGCATTTGTATAAAGTTGTGATGTATTCCAACCGAGTAAAAGACCTAAGCCCCCTTGCCGCTTGCAAAGGGTTGAAAGTCATTTTTTTGCATGACAATCCGATTCAGGATTACAGTCCTTTATACACCTTGCAAAAATTGCAAAGCCTTGATCTTTCCAAAAAAGATTTCAACGAAGCCTCCATTCGCCAATTGCGAAGGCAATTGCCGCGGGTTAGGCTAAAGTTCTGGTAAAGGATTTTCAGGCATGAAGCTCCATTCTTTATCTTCGCAGCATGAATATTCTTTTGATTGGTTCTGGAGGGCGAGAACATGCTTTGGCTGAGGCCCTGAAGCGCGCTCCCTCATGCAAAAACCTATATATTATGCCGGGAAATGCAGGTACGGTTTCTTGCGGAATGAATGTTGCAGACTTGAGCCATGACTTTAAATCAGTTGAATTTTTTTGCTCAGAAAAAAAAATTGACCTCGTCGTAATTGGACCTGAAAAACCGCTTGCAGAGGGCATGGCAGATTATTTGCGCAATTATGGCATTTCAGTTTGCGGACCAGGAAAAGCGGGAGCAGAATTAGAATCCAGCAAAGATTTTTCGAAACATTTTATGCAGCGGCACGAGATTCCGACCGCAAATTACCGTTCCTTTTCTGCTCGGGAAATTCATGATGCATTAGATTATGTAAAATCTCACTCACTTCCCGTAGTCGTAAAAGCATCCGGTTTGGCAGCCGGGAAAGGAGTTGTGATTTGTGAATCAAATGATGATGCAGTACGCGTGGTAAAGGAAATGCTGAGCGGTGATGTATTTGGCGAGGCCGGACGAATCGTCGTGATTGAGGAATTTCTAAAGGGAATTGAACTCTCTGTTTTTGTAGTTACAGATGGAGATCATTTTGTTTTGTTACCCGAAGCTAAAGATTATAAAAGAATCGGAGAGGGTGATACCGGTCTTAACACCGGCGGAATGGGAGCCGTTTCTCCATTGCCATTTGTAAATGACATTTTAATCGAAAAAATAAAAAAACAAATAATTGAGCCGACCCTTGCCGGCTTAAAAACAGAAGCAATAGAATATCGTGGATTTATTTTTTTTGGTTTGATTTTGGTTGACGGCGAACCCTTTGTAATTGAATATAATTGCAGAATGGGCGACCCCGAAACGGAAGTTGTTTTTCCGCGCATTCAAAGCGATTGTGCGCTTTTACTATGGGATGCAGCAAATGCTAAGTTAAAAGATAAAAAATTAAACATCGACCCAAGAAGTTGTGCTACGGTAATGTTAGTTTCGGGGGGGTATCCAAATTTGTTTGAAAAGGGAAAAGAAATTTCTGACTATTTACCCTTAAATGAAAACCAAATGGCTTTTCATGCGGCTACAAAATCTATAGATGGAAAATTACTAAGCGCAGGCGGAAGGGTGATTGCAAGCACAGGATTCGGAAAAAATTTACAAGAAGCGCTTTTAAATGCATATCAATTAGCCGAAAAAACTTCCTTTGAAGGCAAATACTTCAGGCGCGATATAGGCAAAGACCTGATGTAATTTTTATTATGGACACCTCTAAAAACTCTTGATACTGCGTTATGCCTTTTTTCAATTTTGAAA
>JAYSVQ010000290.1:0-5054 GCA_043718485.1 Bacteroidota bacterium | reverse complement strand
CTTACTCAGCTGAGGATGGAACCTATTCCATTTATAGCCTAAAACCGGGAACCTACTCCGTTTTGTTTTCTTACATGAGTTATGCGCCTGATACCGTTGAAGAGGTTCAAATTCGTGAGGGTGAAATTACATTGCTAGACAAAAAATTGGGTGGCGAGATTTTTATCGATGCAGTAGAAATTTTGGCTGAAAAAACCTTGATTTCAGAAATATCGCTTTTGACAGACATTAAAAACGCACGTGAAGTAGTAGTTGGAATTAGTAGTGAGCAAATCGCAAAAACCCAAGACAGAGATGCCTCAGAAATTATGAAAAGAATTCCGGGCGTTAGCGTCGTTGACAACAGATTTGTAATGGTTAGGGGTTTAAGTCAACGCTACAATTCGGTTTTATTGAATGGTGCATTTGCACCTTCTATTGAGGCCGATATACGGTCTTTTTCTTTTGATCTCATTCCCTCATCTGCCATTGACAGAATGATGGTGTATAAGTCGCCTTCAGCAGAATTGCCGGGTGAGTTTGCAGGTGGTCTTATTAAAATTTACACCCGCAACGTGCCTGAGAAAAATTCTTTTTCCGTTAATTACTCATCCTCTTTTCGCCAAGGTTCAAGTTTTCAGGATTTCGCAATTCAAAACCTTCCCGATAAAAATGTTTTTGGTTTAGGTGCCCAAGGCCTTAATCTTCCTGATGCTTTTCCAACCAATGTAAAAACGCTTAAAATTAAATCAGAGATATTGGCCGCAGGAAAAAGTTTGCCAATGACCTGGTCATATGAAACCGCAAATGCAATGCCTGATCAGCGATTTCAACTTACCTCCGCGCGCAGATTTAAATTAGGAAAAATGACCCTCGGAAATATTACCACGGGAACCTATTCCAGCACACGTGCTTATCAAAGAATTTTTAGAAATGAATTTGACGAATTTCACCCGGAAACACAAAAACACGATACGGTTTCTAAGTTCATAGACGATCAATTTAACCTTTCAAATAAACTTGGCCTTATGCATAATTGGGCTTTGATTATTAATCCGGAACATAAAATTGAATTCAGAAACCTTTATAATCAAACGACAAACAATCAAACCACGCTTCGCCAGGGCGAAGATTTTAGTTTGGGTTCAGAGTTGAATTCCGGTGTATTTTATATGCTAAACAGGTGGATTTACTCAGGTCAAATGAGTGGAAAACATCAATTCAATGAGGATCGCACACAAATTGAGTGGACATTTAGCCATGGACGGTCTTTCAGAAATGAGCCTTTTGTAAGAAGGTACCGCAGCACACGCGATATTGGCAGTGAGCCTGGAACACCTTATAGTATGGGTATTGTTGCCACGCCAGACCCTTCTTTATTGGGAAGTTTCTTTTCAACCTTGAATGAAAAATCCTGGCTTGCTTCTTCAAGTTTTGATCAAAAATTCAATCTATTGAAAGCTGAACATCACTTGCTTGCAGGGTTTTTAGGAGAATCAAAAACCAGAAATTTTCAATCTCGAAATTTGGGCTATGTGATTGGCTCGCCAATCAACAAATTTGATTGGCAAGCCACTTCTTTGCCGATTGAGGAATATATGACCTCAGAAAGAATTGACACCTTAAACGGACTTAAAATTTCGGAAGCAACAAAACCCGCAGACTCTTACACTTCATCAAACCAATTGCTTTGTGGGTATGTAGCAATAGACATGAACGTGTTTAAAAAATTGCACCTCACAGGTGGAGTTCGGGTTGAGCACAATCAGCAAAAATTAAATAGCTCTGATAATAACAACGATACAGTAGAGGTAAACAATCCTTTGCTCAGCATTTTACCATCCCTAAATTTTGCCTACAATGTGAGTGCTAAAACCATTCTTCGACTTACAGCAGGCAGCACTGTAAATAGACCTGAGTTTAGAGAATTGGCCCCTTTTACATTTTACGATTTCAACATGAATACCATTTATGGTGGTAACCCTTTGTTGCAAACGCCTAAAATAATGAACCTCGATTTACGGTATGAGTGGTATCCTGAATTGAATGAAATGGTAAGCTTTGGCATGTTTTATAAGCATTTCACCCATTCCATTGAACAATCCATTCTTGCAGGTTCTACCAGCCGGCCCTTCACTTATTCTTATTCAAATGCAGAATCTGCATTTAGTGCCGGTTTAGAAACTGAGGTTAGAAAATCTTTTGCTTCTTGGTTTCAGGCACCGATTATTCAAGACATTAGTTTAGTTGCGAATGCATCTTTGATTTATAGTAAAGTTCAATTAGACAGCTCAGCAGCGGGCATTATGGATGTTAGTCGCCCCCTTCAAGGTCAATCGCCTTACATTGTAAATGGCGGACTATATTACAGCCGTGAAGATTTAGGGTTGCAAATTTCTGCGTTATATAATGTAATTGGAAAGCGAATTTCAGTAGTAGGATTTGATGGATTCCCTAGTGTTTGGGAAATGCCACGCCATGTTTTAGATTTAACAGTTAGCAAATCATTGGGCCGGTTCCTCACCCTTAGACTTGGCATTCAGGATTTGTTAAACCAAGGCCTTACTTTAATTCAGGATGCCGACAATAATCAAAAATTAAAGGTGAATTCAGATGACCAAATTATGGCTACCAGCAAGCCGGGCGCTTATTACACAGCTCAAATTTCAATGAAATTTTAATTTTCACCTGTCAGATTTTTAACCTGAACGTTTTCCTAATTTTTTCTTCTTTTCCTTTTCCAAAAATTCACTTTGGCTTAATCAGCCCATTATTCTATTGGCCGTCCTTTGTGCCAGAAAAATAAATACAATGAAAAAAATTTTTACAACTTCACTTTTGCTTTTGTTCATGGGTCTTGCCATCGGACAAAGTGTAATTCAAGTTACAACCGACATCGCTGCAAACACTACATGGAGCAGTAGCAATATCTATGTCATTAATGGTTTTATCCATGTGGATTCAGGTTTTACCTTAACCATCCAACCGGGTACAATTGTTAAAGGAAAAGCAGATGATGGCACCGGTTCAACGCTGTCAACCTTAATTATTGACAGAGGCGCAAAAATTAATGCTGCAGGAACCCTAAGCCAACCGATTGTTTTTACGTCTGAAAAAACTGCAGGAAATCGTACTTATGGCGATTGGGGCGGTTTGGTTATTTGCGGTCGTGCAACGATAAACGTTGCCGGTGGCCAAGCAGAAGTAGAAGGCACCCCTGCAGGAACAACATTGTATGGTGGGCCAGATGATACAGACTCTTCTGGTGTTTTAAAATATGTGCGTTTAGAATTTGGCGGCATTGCCCTTCAACCCAATAAGGAAATTAACGGCCTTACAATGGCGGGTGTTGGAAGCAAAACCGTGATAGATTACATCCAAATTTCGGTTTCAGGAGATGACGCTTTTGAATGGTTTGGTGGAACGGTAAGTTGTAAGCACCTCATCTCTTTCAAGAATTGGGATGACGACTTTGACACCGATTTTGGTTTCCGCGGAAAAGTTCAATGGGCTGTTGCCTTAAGAGACTCGAATGTGGCTGACCCAGGTTCCGGTTCAAATGGGTTTGAATCTGACAATGATGCTGCCGGATCAACAAACACTCCTTTCACTCAACCCATTTTTTCAAACGTTACCCACATCGGCCCATTGGCAACCCCTTCAACTGGAGGAAATGCAAATTTCAAAAGAGGGATGCATTTAAGGAGAAATACAAAATTATCAATACACAATTCAATCGTTATGGGTTGGCCGATTGCCCTTTTACTTGATGGTTCAGGTGCAGAAACAAATGCAACCGCAAATGATTTACAAATCAGAAATCATGTTATCGCAGGTTGTGTTGATTCATTCAAAGTTGCTTCAGGTTCAACCTTTGATTTAAGAACTTGGTATTACACAGGTGCATTTGCAAATGAGTTACACGCATCAGTAAATGACCCAATGCTAACAAGCCCGTTCAATTACACAGCGCCTGACTTCAGACCTGCAACTGGTTCACCTATGCTGGCAGGAGCTGATTTTACCAATGGTAATTTAAGTGGAGATGCTTGGTTTACAAGTACAACATACCGTGGTGCTTTTGGTGCAACCGATTGGACCGCAGGCTGGGCAAACTGGACACCCGAAACAACCGTTTACGAACTCGTTTCTCGTGAAGAAGGTATGAATGGAAATATTCTGAAAGCCTATCCAAATCCAAGCAATGGAATGCTCAACCTTGAGTTGCACATGGTGCAATCAGAAAACAACCAAATCAATATTTCAGACTTGAACGGTAAAACAGTTCTTACCCCTTTCACAGGAATATTGAATTCTGGATTAAATGTTCTTGAGTTAGACATTTCAAATTTAACCTCTGGATTTTATTTACTGACCATCCAAAATCCAAGCGGAAAGAAAAGCATAAAGATCTCGAAATTGTAGGGATAAGTAGTTTTTTCTCAAAAAAGCGCCCCACTTGGGGCGTTTTTTAATTTAAGGAATTGATTTGTTAGAAAAATCCGCTACATTTTTCATCCAACAATACAGGGAGGAGCATTCGCCGGGGCGAATCGTCGGGCTCATATACGCCGCGGCGCACATAGGTTCGAATCCATTGAATTCAAAACGTCGATAAATAGGCTTGAAATCTGGAAAATCACAATGGTTTCAAAAGTTCAGGAATAAGTAGTTTCTTTTTCAAAAATCCGCTACATTTTTCATCCAACAATACAGGGAGGAGCATCCGCCGGGGCGAATCGTCGGGCTCATATACGCCGCGGCGCACATAGGTTCGAATCCATTGAATTCAAAACGTCGATAAATAGGCCTGAAATCTGGAAAATCACAATGATTTAAAAAGTGTAGGAATAAGTAGTTTCTTTTTCAAAAATCCGCTACATTTGCCCTCCAATAATGCGGGGTGGAGCAGCTGGTAGCTCGTCGGGCTCATAACCCGAAGGTCATAGGTTCGAATCCTGTCCCCGCTACCCAACGGGACAAGGCTGCTTTACGGTAGTCTTGTCCCTTTTCTTTTTGGCTCAAAATCCCATCCAGTTCGCTGGAAAAGCCTACAACATTGTTTACTCTTACGG
>JAYSVQ010000289.1:0-1771 GCA_043718485.1 Bacteroidota bacterium | reverse complement strand
AAAACGAATAAGGAATCTAAAAGGGAACCTGTTCCTGTTTTGTTAAATTCATTATCTGCTGCCCAATATGTAGAATCTGCACCTTTTACAAGGCCGGCAATACTGAGCGTGCGCGCACCGACCCCGAGGAAGTCATAATGTTCTGTTCCTGTGGTGGGTATGGTAAGACCTCCGTTTGAAACGTTACTTACACCTGAAACAAAGCCTTCAAAAGAAGGAGTAGGGTCGAGGGTAGGCGCTGCAAAAAGAAACTCCCCAGCGAGTGGGTCGCTTCCTGTGCCGGGAACACCCGAAATATTTGGGTAGCGTGCCGGACGTGTGTAAGCACTATTTAAAACACCATTATCAACACTGAAACTCCAACCACCGTCAATTGATAAATCATAACGGAGTCTTCCATTTCCAGCGGCACCGCCACCGTGTTGAACGATATTATGACGGTGAATAAAAGCAACCGCCTGTTGAGCATCATTTGCATGAACTTGATTTTGCTCTTGGCTCAAAATGGTGTAAGCATTTGAGGCTCTGCCCATAGGAACAGTGTACAAAGCAGAAACAGCTTGTGTTGAAGGCGTAATTAAGGGCCCAACCCACTTGTTAGCAGGCGAACCTTCATCATTACCACCCTTCATAAGTTGCTTTTCTTTTGCGTCAAATGACTGGTATTGAGCATTTTGACTAGTTGAAACAACTTGTTGTCTTTGGGAAAAGGAAAAGCAGAAGGAAAAAACAGCAATAATTAAAGTAGAAATTTTTCTCATGATCATTTATAAAAATGGATGTAGTGAATCTAAAAGTTTTGCAAAAATAAAGGTTTGAAGGTGAAACGCAATAAATAAGAATGGCGATATCACCAGAGTCAAACCAAAAAATGAAGGGCAATAGCTTACAAGAAGCCGAACGGCCTTTAAAAACCGAAGAAATTAACCTTACCTAGCCTCAACCGGCTTCAAAGGGGTATCTTCAAGCGCAACCACGGTTCTTGGATTTAGGCGTTTACCCCCTAAAATAATTTGGGCTTGCACCTTTACTTGAAATTCGGTGGTAGAACTTGTTTGACCGCCTTCAACATTAGCTTGAACGGCAGGGTCATTTGCGAAAACAGTAGAAAACCAGAGCAGAAAGACAAACAGGATATTCATGGCATTTTTTAGTTAACAAGAACGAAAATATAGGTAAAAATTTGGAAACCGTAATATTAATTTATTAACTGGTTACACGATAATTGAAGAATTCTAAGTGAAATTTGATTTTAAAACGGTGATTTTTAATCAATTACGTTTCAATTTGGGTTACAGTAGAAGCTTCAATTTTTTTACTTAGGGATTCAATAAAAATTTTCGAACCAAACCTTACCTAAATTTGAGGCAGAAATAAAGGAATGCGAATCCCATCTCTAACCCAGGCCTACCAGTTTTTCATGGTGTTTAGGTTTGGGATAATGTTTGGAATTTCTTGGTTATTGGCTCGAATTCTTCCCGATAAATCAGACATTGCAGATTACGAAAAGCTTCTCTTTATTTCGGCATCCCTTTCCTTTTTTTGGATTTCGGGCCTTTTTAGTTCCTTTTTAACGCTTTTCAAATCCACCTCTAAAAAGGAACAAGCCGATTTATTATCTGAAACCCTATCGTTGCATTTTGTTTTAAGTCTATTTTCGGTTGCTTTCCTTTTAATTATTTGCCTCCTCTTTTTCCCCAATATCCCACAAAATCTTGTTTTCGCCTTTTGCCTTTTCTTTCTGTTTAATACCTTATCTCATCCCGCAGAA
>JAYSVQ010000288.1:0-5055 GCA_043718485.1 Bacteroidota bacterium | reverse complement strand
AACCGAATGTAAACCTAAGCCGGCAACACTTGGGTTGAAATTGGTACCGGTAACACCCGGACCGGAAAAAGCACCACCTCCTTGAGTCGGGGTAAGAGTGACTGTGGTTACACTATTACAATAGGCAGAATTTAAACCAGAGAAAGTTGAATTAGGTGCATTTGAAATCGTAGTCGTGCGGGTCATACTTCCCTGGCATCCATTGTTGGTGAGGGTATAGGTAACAGGATATACACCTGGTGATAAACCGCTGGGGTTAAATGTATTTCCCACAACCCCGACTCCGCTAAATGTGCCACCGGGCGAATTGGGTACCAAATTAACCGGTGCCGCATTGTTACATAGTGCACCTGGCAAACCTGAGAAACCGGTATCGGGTGGAATGCCAACATTAACAACGATTGAGCTGGTACCTGAGCATCCAGCTTGTGTAACTAAATACATAACCATGTGCGTTCCTAAACCTGCGGTAGAAGGGGTGAAGGTATTTCCGCTAACACCGGGCCCTGAAAAACTGCCACCGGGCACAACCGGTGTCATGGTAGCTGCAGGTGCAGCAAGACAATAGCCTGAATTCAAACCGGCAAACGTTGCATTTGGTGTTGGGTCGATATTGGTACCGATTGCACCTTGAGACGTACATCCATTTTGGGTAATTGTATAAGTTATAATGGGGGTACTCGGTGCAGTAACCCCACTTGGATTAAAGGTATTACCCGTAACCCCGGGCCCACCAAACACGCCACCCGGAACCAATGGCACAAGCGTAGAGGTTGGGTCGCTGGTGCAATACGATGGATTTAAACCCGAGAAAACAGGATTAGGTGGATAATAAACGTTGGTTGACAAAATGGTTGAACCTATACAACCGCCACCTAGATTAATGGTGTAGGTAATGTTGTAGGTGCCGGCGATTAAGGCGCCCGGGTCAAAAACATTTCCCGTAATTCCTGAACCCGAAAAGGTGCCGCCCGATTGAATCGGATACAAAGTGTCAGGTAACCCGCTTGTGCAATAAGAAGTATCCAGTCCGTTGAAATTTGTGTTGGGTGTGTTTGCTACGACCGTTGTCATTGTATCTGAAGAGGTACAAATACCGCCTGTGATGGTATGAATGATTTGATGGGTTCCATTGCCAGCTATGGCTGGGTCAAAAGTACTTCCAATAATTCCGGGGCCGGAAAAAACACCACCCGGGTTGGTGCCGACTAAAACCACAGAAGGACTATTATTGCAATAAGACGCACTCAAACCTGTAAAAGAGGCATCAATTGGGGTTTGTTCTGTATATACAATCGAGAAATTGCCGTTTGCAGTTCCGTTTCCATAAACAAGAATGTAATACACAACGCCAGGCTCAGAACACCACGATGCAAGCGATTGTAATCCGCATGCATCTTCATTTCCGGTAACGCAAACCAAACTCGAGCAAGAGCCTTTAAAAACACGAAGGCGGGAATCAAAATTTGTATAAGAACATAAACTGGCAAAAAACTCATTTCCATTTCCCGTTACCCTATACCAAACCCCTCCACTATTTGCATCGGCTAAACCATTACAAGTAAGTCCGGTGTTATCAAAACCAGCACAAGAGGTTGTGCTCGTATCCGGCACGCCAGGTAGCAAGGGTCTTGCATTAATACACAAGTCATGGTCGGGTGATGTATTGCCTGAAATCTGTAAATCAAAAACGCCACAGTCAAGGCTGTCATATCCTTCAATCGTTACAAAGTAAGTTCCAATAACTAAGTGATGTGTAATAAGCGGACTATCGCCGCAACCATCATCGTCATTATCTGCACTGTCTAAGTTGCAGCAAGAAGAGCCTAAATACATAACCGGGTCCCATCCGGGAGAGGAACAAACGCCAAATGTCCAATCCCCTTCACAAGGAATTTGAACTGCATAACTGCGGTCAGGTGAACTGGTCATAAAACAATTGTTCGGGCGACCGCAGGTTGAATCCACGATAAAGGTTGAACCAAACAAAGTGGTATCGGGGCATTGCCCACAGGGTGAAAGGCGAGTGCCGGTCAAAGGCAGGCAAGTTAAATTTGACAAGCATCCATACTCATCTAATAATACCCTAACCAAACCCGAAAAACTAGCTACCCAATTGATTTCGGTTTGCTGACCACAATCATCATCAGAATGGCCCAACAATGCACCGGTGCCATTATTGTATAGGGTAATTTCAGAATCGAATGCGGTGTTTCCGCAAGTTGACCATCGGTAGGTTGCACCCTGGCAAACTTGCCACAAAGAGTATTGCCCACCCATTTGGCAGGGAACGGAACCCGATGTGCCGACCACCAAGTTAAAAGAGGTGGCAGGAAATAAAGTATTATTGTTTGGGCATTGGGAATAGGCCCAATTACACCCTAAAAAAGTAAGCGCTACAAGTGTACAAACGAGTAAATTTTTCATCATTTCAATAATCCTGGTTGATTGAACCCTTAAATTAACAGGAAAGAGCAAATTTCCCCAATTTTTAAGGCTTTCAAAAAAGAGTTTTGTTTAATTAGGCCCTAAAAGGGCAAATAAAAGGGCTGGGAGAGCCCTTAAAAGGAAAATGTTTGGCTTAATTCCTTATAAGCCTCGGGATGCAAGGTTGCCCATTGTTCTCTTGCCTTATCAAAAGTGCTTTTGTCTAATTCCGGATTTCCGGTATCATAAAATTTTGGGAAGCCGGGTACATCAACAATGGTGATTTCACGAATTAAAGATTCACCCCTGCCTTTCGTTTCTTTAAAATCGCCGGCATCATCAGAAACCCAATCCGATTTTTGAATGTTGGCTTTTTGTTGCGAAGGAAGGGGAGTAGCGGCTTGTTTAAGGATCGGGGCATCACTGCCCAAAAACGATTCACTCAGCATTTCTGCATATTCTACATTCGAAACTTCCTTAACCGCAAGGGGCGATTCTGCTTTTGCATTTAAGTTTTGTGCCGTCAAAAAAGATGGAAAAGCAAGAAATGATAAAAGAAGGATGCGCATATCGTTTTCTTTGAGAGGAGCTAATATCTGGATTTATTGAGAAGGAGGCATTTCTTTTCCTCCACAAAGAATCCACATCTGTGTAAGAAAGGCTTCGTTAAGCCCCTGAAAATAAGCCCCAATCCCGAAGCCATGCGAAATAGCCTCAAATCCCCTGAAGTCTTCTGAAAACCTAAAGGTGGGAGGCGAACCCAAGGTTGAACCTTGATAAAGGGGGATGGGGTCTGCACTTACTCATTTTTTCCATGCACCTACTCAAATCCCACAAGCCTAAAAAAGGAATAAACTTAAGATTGTGCTATGAAAATCAAACAAACAAATCTAAAAATGACAAGCGAGTGGCGCAGCGCTTTGTATGCTGGTTTCGCTTTGTTGGGTTTAGCCACCTGGCTTTTGTTAGGAGAATTCAATCATGAACATGAAAGCCGTGCCCTCGGCCCCAAGAAAAAAAGTGAATCGTTTCAATGGATCGAAGTGAAGGTCAAATTACCCTCACGCGACATTGACCGAAAATGAATAAGGTTCCGTTCTTTTAATTTGAATCGGTAAGGTCCGGAAAAGCCACCCCTTTGTGGCTTTTTTGGCATTATAGGGAATTGAGTTTTTCGTCTTTCTTAGAAAAACGGTCTAATGGGGTGGAAAGGGTAAATGAATTCGTGCCACCAATGGCGTGGTAATTTGAATAAGCGTAATCAAATTGAAAGCCTTTGATTTTAATTCCAAATCCAAATGAAAAACCCGACATTCCTGCTTTCGATTCAGACTTCAATTCTTGGCGGCGTTGGTGATTGTAACCCATTCTCAAATTAAAATTACGCGAGAGAAGAAACTCCCCCCCAAAAACAATATGCCTGAAAATATTATCGGCCACCTGGCTCTTTATTTTGATTTCGTTGCCGGCTAAATCATATTCAATTTTCGGATTTGGGTCTTTGTATATCATTCGGGGCGATTCCAGGTTAATGCCGGTTACCGAAATGCGCAGGGGCATGTGCTCAAACTTATAACTTAATCCGGTTTGCACTTCAAAAGGCAGCGGCGCGCGCTCGGTTTGCGAACTGTATTTTGAAAATTGCACCCCAATGTTTTTAAACACCATTCCGGCGGTGAAGGAACGGTCTCTGGATTGGTAACTACCGCCAATGTCAAGGGCGCCGGCACTAAAAGAATTGTATCCGGCTATGTTTGAATTAATAAATTTAAAATTGGCGCCGATTCTAAAATCATATACTTTTCTTGAAGCACCAATTACCCAGGCTAAATCAGAGGCAGAAAAGGTTCCGGTTTGATTGCCGTATGCATCGGCCTCAATCATCTTACCATAATTCACAAATTGAAAGCCACTATGAAAATCAGCAACATTTTCAATGCTGTATGCATAAGATGCATAGCCATAGGTAATGCCCCCTAAATAATCTACAAAAGAAAAAGCCAATCGGTTGTGCATCGAATCATTAACCAAAGCCGGATTTTGGTATCCGAAATTTTGGTCATAATCCTGTGTCGAAACATTTTTGCCACCGATGGCAGCTACTCTCGCTTGGGGGGTTAAATCAAGAAAGTCATAGACATGCCTTCCTCCGATTTGGGCTTGCACAAAAGCAGGAATCAGGAATAATAAAAAGGCAGTAATTCGCACAGCCAAAGAAAAGGCTTTTTAGTCAATCTTAGAGAGAAAAATAAGGAACCTTTTAACCAAAGCGGGTGTTTCAGCTTAGGCTTGAAAAGGAATATTGCCGTGATTAGGCAAATTAAGGCGAATCAAATCTGGGGCTAAGAGGTTGGTAGCCTTGCGAATAGGATTCTTCATCAAGGCCAATTCGAGCACTTCTTCCATATTTTCCAAATACACAATCTGAATGCCCTGCAAATAATCAGCATTGATTTCAGAAATGTCTTTCTGGTTTTCTTTGGGCAATATCACAGTCTTTATGCCCGCACGTCTTGCTGCCAAAACCTTTTCTTTGATTCCACCTACAGGCAAAATTTTGCCTCTGAGGGTAATTTCACCCGTCATAGCTAAATTGGTTTTTACCAAGCGTTGCGTAAAAATAGAGGC
>JAYSVQ010000287.1:0-1776 GCA_043718485.1 Bacteroidota bacterium | reverse complement strand
GAATCAGTTTGAAATGGCAATGAAAAAGACATTCCAAGTGCATTAAAGAGGCAAATCTTATCGATTTGGAAGCTTTTATCGATTTCAATCCAAGCCTTATTGTCTTGAAGCGGATTTGGGAAAACGGAAACAAACGAGGATTGAAGGTCTTTTTCAATACCGATTGGGTATGTTGAAAGCCTGGAAACGAAGATGTTTGCGTTATCAGCACTTACCTGATTCAGGCCAAAAAGGGCCGTTCCGAAGAAATAACCCCCTAAATACAGGTCTCCACTCGGGTGGTAGGCCAGACAGGTTACATAATCTTCCCTGCTTCCTCCTGCATTTTCCAACCAATTCAATTGTCCAGTTTTTGAAATTTGCGCAACGAAAATCTCTTTTTGTTGCGCCGGGGGAACAATGTGTTGAAATCGTGCACCTTGCTCATAACTGCCCGCCAGGTAAACCTGGCCCGAATCATCACCTACGACAGCGGTACCCAAATCGAGGCCGGGCCCACCAAATTTTTGAGCAAGATTGCAATTGCCAAGGCTATCAAATCGGGCAAGAAATATATCATTGTATCCGGTATCAGATAATGAAAAATTTCCAAATTGACTGTTTCCAAGAAAGTAACCCGTCATCCAGGTTTGTTGTTTGGGGGCTTTGCAAATGGAAAAAACAGTTTCGGATAAGCTACCCCCAGCTTGAATGGCCCAATCTGTATGAAGGTTAAGATTTAGTTTTGCGAGGAATGCATCTGAACTGCCAGAGGAACTTAAATTGATATTATCAAATTGGGTCGCATAGTAAAAATATCCACCAATCATGAGTTCGCCCTTATCATTTACGAAGGCAGATGTAAGAAAATCATCATGTATTCCTCCAAACCTTTTTAATGAGCTAGGATTTCCGGTTTTGTCCCAGGCGGCAAGAAAAATATCTCTTTCACCTGCCGAGATAATGGTTTGGCCGCCATGTTGAACGGTTCCGTTAAAACCACCTAAAACGGCGATATCTCCATTTGAAAGCTCCACCAAGGCGGTTCCTTCATCCCACAACAATCCTCCAAAATTTCTCGCCCACAATGCGTTTCCAAGATTATCGTACTTGGCTAAAAAAGCATCTGCCTGACCAGTAGAAGTAAGGTTTTGACTGAGAAAGGCAGCCTGAGATTGAAAATAACCTGTAATGTATATGTTATTCCCTTCCGTTACTAAAACTTTTAATCCTTCATCTGCTAGGCTTCCACCTGCATTTTTAACCCAATGCAAATTCCCTGCAGCGCCGTATTTGGCGAGAAAAATTTCGAAGCCATTATTACTGAAAAATTGCGTTCCCTGAAAATCGGCCTGGCCGGAATAATAACCTGTTACATACACATTTCCAAAGGCATCGAGGGCAACAGAATGGGCTGCATCATTTCCAATTCCGCCGGGGGCCTCAGCCCATAGAAAAGATTGAGCAGGGAGGGGAGCCTGGAAAAGGAAAAAAACCAAAAGAGAGGATGGGAAGAAGAAAAGAAAGCGAAAGTATGAATTCAAGAAGAAAAGGATTTGGGAATGTTGGCTTTAAACTCTGGCAAAAGTAAGAAAATAAACAGATTTTAGACTAATTTGGCCTAATTGAAAGTAAGAGCGATTCATTATTTTTGTCTTCTGTTTTTTTCTCCACTTTTGAATTGGAGCCAACATTTCCCCTATTCTTATCAAACAACATTAGATATTCCGCTTTTAGCAGTAGGTGGATTGTCGAGTGCAGGCTTGTATTATCAAGAGGGCAGGGTAGCGGGATTAA
>JAYSVQ010000286.1:0-1777 GCA_043718485.1 Bacteroidota bacterium | reverse complement strand
TTCTTTTTAATCGACTTGGCCACAAAGCTGAATTGGAAAAAGATAGCATGGATTTTGTAAAAAAAGCAAAAAAGATTTTACCCAAGCTCAACTACTTTCCGGTTCACACCAATTTTATGCTTCACTACGTGAAGGAATAAACCACAATTTTATTTAAAGAATCCTCGTTAATTTAATTGTAAAAGCGATATTTACAGAATAGATATCATGCGGCCCTTTTCCCTTTCCGTTTTTATCCTTCTTTTTTGCAGTTCATTTATCGGCTGCCGAAGCACCAAAATTTTACATGCTGACGGATTAAAATTTGCCAAATTGGGAAATGAAATGTTTCCGGTTGGGATAGGCAAATTAAAAGGGCATGCCGTGAGGGATACCCTTTGTTCTGAAAATGAATATCAATGGCGGGCATCCATTTTAAAGTATAAAGAAGGAAAAGTTTGGATTGAAGAAGACTTTTTTGGCGGTAATATGATCAATCGCATTCGAATCGAAACACCTGAAATAATATTGCGAAATGGAATGCGGGTAGGAATGCCCATCTCAGCACTTCTGGAATCGAATAGTGAATGGTTTGTAAGCCCCATGCCGATTTACCAAAAGTTTGATTTTTACTCTCGCCTATTGCCAGGCTACCATTTTGTAGTTGATGAACCCGGCCATGCAATGGACTCAGAAAATTATGAAGATTATCCCCCCTCTTCTTTTAATCCCAATTCTAAAGTTGTCGCCATTGTTGTTTATTAAAAACAATTTTAAGGCCCCATCTTCCTTTGTCATAATTGAGTATTTACGCATCTTTGCTGCCTAGTAATTACTTGCGGCGCCGTAGTTCAATGGATAGAACGAGCGATTCCTAATCTCTAGATGCAGGTTCGATTCCTGCCGGTGCTACCCAGCGGGACGAGGCCCCAAATTGGTGGCCTCGTCCCTTTTCTTTTTGGCTCATAATCGCAGTCATTTTGCTGGAAATGGACACAATGTAGTTTACCTTTTTGGTTCGAACTGTATCCAATTTTCGGTTGTAGACCATTCCATCGGGAAAGGCGAATATTTGAATGGTTTGACGGTTACGGTATGTGCCATTTTCCCACAAAAACGCAAGATTTGCAATCATTTGGAGGATTGCCTCAAGTTCAGAATACTGGTTCGAACTCCTTTCCTTGAATAATCTGAATTCCTTTTCAATTTTTTCCTTTTCTGCTAAAAAAGGGATTGCAAATTCATCATGCTCGGCGCGGGTGATGGAACCTTCTACCACCAGTTTTTCGCGCATACCTTTTAACTTCGTGTCAATTGCATCAATGCTTTTTTGAAACCTTGCTTCATCTTCAATAATGGTTGAATTCAAATCCATCATTGTTGCCCGGAGTTCCCTTTCGATCAGCAAAACAAGATTGCTTTTTACCTCGTACTTTTTGAGTTCAGCCAGGAAAAGGCTGTCGAGTGCGCTTGCGTTTTTATTCACCCCACAGCCCTTTGTTCTGCACTTATAATAGTGAATGCCTTTCTTCTGAACGATGTATCCTGTGAGCGGTGTTCCGCAATCCTCGCAAAGCATAAAACGCTTCAATGCGATACTGTTGTTTTCTTCGTCAACCCTCCATCCCGATGTGTTTCTTGCCGCGATCTGGTCATTGATTGAAATGAAAATTTCCGGTGAGATAATCGGTTCATGCAATCCCTGGTAAACCTGATCTGGAATCAGGGAATGTGTAATCAATCCGGCATAGAGCGGATTACTCAGCAAAGCTGACATGGTTTGACGTGGCACATCCAG
>JAYSVQ010000285.1:0-1778 GCA_043718485.1 Bacteroidota bacterium | reverse complement strand
GCACGTTTCTTCTTTTTTCTTTTTCAGGAGAATGGGTAAAGGATTTTTTAGGTGACATTCTCGGACAAACCCAGATGCTTGACTTACTCGATGCAGGGATTTTTAAATATGCTAAGGGACTCATTCTTTTTCTTCCCTTTCTGCTCTTAATATATTCAATAGAAAAGAAAAATGAAATGCAGGCAAAGCTCGCCCTTCTTTCCTTTTTACTTCTCATTCCTGCCTTTATTTCACTTTCCATTTTCAGGCAATTTCAAGTTTTTTCATTCAAAGGGGCGGGGCCGGCCTGGGCCCAGGGATTGTTTTTATCCGCTTGTTTCGCCCTGCTGTGGATGCACAGAACCAACCTGAAAAATGCATTCAACGGCCTTTTTTTAATGCTTTTGCCCTGGTGTACCGGAATCTCGTGGGGATATGAAACGCCTGTTTTGGCCGCTGCCTTTCTCATCGTTCCTGTTTTTTCCACCTTTCCAAACAAAATAAATGAAAAGCAATTTTCGGGCTATACATTACTTCTTTTCATTTTCGTTTTTTTGCTCAATTTATTTCCCTACCGAGATGCTCCCTGGTGGAAATGCAATTATTCTCTTGGCGCTGTTTTTCCTAAGCTTTCAGGTTTGTATTCCGGCGAAAAATCCTTTCAAAAACATCTGGAATTCAAATCCCTCATCCTTGAATTAAAAAATAATTGGACGGTCATGCCTTGTTTTGCCCATGCCCATTATATTACCGAAACCCTTTCTCCCTTTCCTGCAGATTGGGAACACAATTCTGAAATGAATTATCCCCTTAAGCAAAACATGACCGAAGACATTCTTGCCAAGAAAATAGAATTTGTTTTGTTGGAGAAAGGAAGGGAAACCGAAATCGAGCAAAAAGGCCATTGGGGCTCTGCCATTTCTAAAAAAGTAAAATTGGAATGGTCTTTGTATAGGGATGCGAATTATTTTACCGTTTACCAAAATCCGCTTTTTCGGAAATGAAAACCTGCATCCGTTTCACTTTTTCGCTCATTTTTATCGGAATCTTTCATTCCCTTTTTGCCCAACAAGATGCCCGAATGGGCTGGGGAATGGCCCCTTATGGGCAATTTCATGTCATGGTAGTTTTCGCAGAAATCGAATTTGACAGCAGTTTTGAACACCTTGACCCAATAAAAAACCAATGGACACCTCAATGGCAAAAAGGGCAATTACCCAAATGGAAAAATGACCTTTTTGACCCGCTGCCCAATGCAGAAAATCCGCATGGCTACATGACCCGCTATTTTGATCAAGCCTCATTTGGCAAATTTCAGGTAACCGGAGACTACATCAACCAAATGATTACGATTCCCATTTCTTCAATAAAAGACGGGCGCGGAAAAGTGGTAGAACAAGAAGCTTTTGCAAGCAACTATTATAAAAATGCGCTCATCAATAAGGTAAACGAATACCCACTAGAATTCGGAAACGCATCGGATACCAGCCTCTTTGACCGATGGACACTCAACAGCGCTGGTGTTGCCAAAACAGAAAAACCAAACCAGCATTGGGATATGGTAATGGTGATTTGGCGAAACATTCATGTGAAAAACTTGGGTGACAATTCCGGCTTTGTGAGTCCGGGCACATTCGGCTACCTGAAAGGAAAAAACACCGACAGCTTTTCTATGTTTCGCATCAGCGACGGAATGCCGGTTGTAATCATGCGACATGAATTTAGCCATATGCTGTACGGTGGCAATAATTTTCATTGTGCCGATGCCGGTGTCGGCGCCCATACTTTTTTTTACAATG
>JAYSVQ010000284.1:0-1778 GCA_043718485.1 Bacteroidota bacterium | reverse complement strand
GAAAGTAGAAATACCCGCAATTTTCAAAGTATTTGGCGAGATTCCAGGGCAGAAAATGTTAAAGTACTTTCGTTAAATGTTGATTTTGCGAAGAGAATTGAAAAAAATGAGATTCGATATGGAGCTGAAGGCCTATTTAACCGTGTTAATAGTACCGCATTTTCTACTGATATTTCTAATTTTGGAAGGAAAGGTTTAGATACTCGATACCCCGATGGAGGGTCAAATTATGGCCAGGTTTCAGCCTTTTTAACGCACACCCTTGAGCTGAGTGATAAATTTATTTTGACCGAAGGTATTCGCTTAACTTATGTTGGTTTGCATAGTACATTTTTAGACACTACTTTTTTTCCCTTTCCCTATTCTGAGGTAAAACAGAATCATAGTGCGATCAATGGAAATTTAGGTTGGGTATGGTTACCCTGTACTAACTGGAAAGTGTACAACACCTATTCAAGTGGTTTTCGTGCCCCCAATGTAGATGATATAGGAAAAGTTTTTGAATCTGTTCCGGGTCGTGTTATCGTGCCCAATCCGAAATTAAAGCCTGAGTATGTGTGGTCGGCGGAGTTAGGATTTTCAGGCCTGATCGAAAAAGTGTTGTCAATAGAGGGTTCCGGGTATTTTTCGTGGATGACAAATGCATTAGTGGTTAATTCATTTTCTTTAGATGGAGCCGATTCGATTATGTATGATGGACAATTGAGTCAGGTAACAGCATTTACAAATTCCGGCAAAGCTTTTGTAACTGGGGCTACAGGCCAAATCAATGCTGAAATAAGCGAGTGGTTTAGCATCTATTCTCAATTGGCTTATACCTATGGCCGAATTGTGCAGGATACAGGTGAATTGAGTCCTTTGGATCATATTCCACCCATGTATGGAAAAACAGGCGTGACATTTAAAATGAAGCGGTTTCGGGGAGAGTTGTATGCCTTGTACAATGCCTGGAAGCACCTAAAAGATTACAATTTAGTTGGAGAGGATAATTTAGGAAATGCAACTCAATTTGGTTCGCCGGCCTGGGCTACGCTTAACTTGAGGACCTCTTTTCAATTAAATCCCAACTTGGCCTTGCAGTTTTCTGCCGAGAATATTTTGAACACACATTACCGAGTATTTGCGAGTGGAATTAGTGGCGCGGGTCGCAACCTCATTGGAACGTTGAGGCTTACTTTTTGAAAAGGCCAACAGAGGAATAATAATAATTTGATTGAAATGGAAAGGGGATTCCTAAAAATGGAATTCTTTTTTTCTTTTATTTAACAACAGCCGCCACCTGAATAATGAAAGCCATTTTATTCAATTCAAAAATACTGTTTGAGGATGGTTTCCGCAGGTTTATTTTGAGGGGAGAAATCAGAATCCTGTAATCCACCGACTTCTTGGTGATGGGGATACCACTGCCAGAAAAATGCGCCTTTACACCAAGGTTTTGGAAGAAAGCTGTCAAAAAATGCCCTATAGGCGTTGGTTTGACCTTCAAAGTTGAGTGGTTTATGGTTTGGATTCCAAGGTTCGTGGGCACAATAATCTACACTTTTGTATCCTATTTCTGTAAATATTATTTCACGATTGTGGATTTGACTGAATTGTTCCAATTCCACTGAATAGGGTTTCCATGCGGCACATAAATCAGTATAGGTCGGAGTTTTGGATGAACATAAAGGGAAGTAACCATTGATGCCAATAAAATCTAGTTTCTGCCAAAAAGAAACTTTTTGGTATTCATCCCAATTTGCGGCGTACACAAGTTTTCCCGAATAAAAAATTCGCAG
>JAYSVQ010000283.1:0-5079 GCA_043718485.1 Bacteroidota bacterium | reverse complement strand
TTCAATTTGGAATCAGCTCTAAACGAGGATAGATGTTTCCAAGCTTTGATAAAAGTGTTTTGTAAGGCATCATCGGTATCTTCATGCACGTTTAGCATTCTGAAAATATGCCAATATAAAGGTTTTTGGTATTCCTGCATGATTTGGGCAAAGGCAGCTTCTCGGGTTTTTTCGTCCCCGAATTTCGCTAATACCTCTTTTTCGTTAAATGTTGATCGATTCACAAGAAGGAACCCTGCTTTGACAGTGAATTGAATTTAGGGTTTAATTGCTAACCGAAAATGAATTCATTTTCTCATTCTTGCTAAGAGACCATTTCGGCATGGATATTCCGTTTGTGGGCCAAATTACCATCAATACGGAAAAAGCACCTTTTTCCTCAAAATTCCGGGCTCAATTCCATTTCCCATTCATGAATGAGGTACCCAAATTCAGAAGGGAGGGCAAAATCCTTTATTAGTTCTTTATAACCCTTTCTGTAGGCATAAAACTCATAAACCATTCCACGCATAATATTGAGTGCACAAATCCCATTCTGGTCGGTGCGAAATTCCCTTGATTGATCTTGCCCGTGTTCAACCACCAATTCGACATTAGGGATGGGCTTTTCGGTTCTTGCCTCCACGATTTTTAAACGCAGTTGAATTTCGCCCTCAGGAATTCCAATTTCCTCAAGAGGAGTTTCAGTTTTCAAATTTAAGGTAGGTCCTGATCCCAATCCCGCAAACTCAAGTTCAATTAGTCTTTGTACCCACGGTTGAGACACCGTTCGTTTAGCGACAAAATTGACGATAAACGAAGACAAAAGCATTAGCCATACCCACTTCATTCCAAAAACCTCCTATAAAAATCGCTCTGTTTGTAAACCAAAATTGAGTCTTTGGCCGCTTTGATTTATGGGTACAAAAGCTACTTCCTCAAAATCAGCATTTCTGCTTTTGAACGGGTATTAATACGTAGCATTTGGGTGAGGGAAAAAATAAAAGGGCCTCTTTATTCAAAAAAGAGGCCCTTTTTAAGAATGCAAAGACTTACTTAATGAACCAAAATTTTGGTTTGGTAGGTTTTTACATTATCGGTCAAATTCAATTGGTAAATTCCTTTAGCAAAGGCGCTTAAAGAAATGCTTATTTTCTCATCAAGGCCTTGAACATTCTCACGCTGAAGAACCAACTGCCCTGCAGAATTGTAAATTCTGATTACACTATTTGAAAAACCTGAAGGCAACACGACCTGGAACTCACCTGTATTTGGATTAGGGTACACATTCAAATAGTCGTTTTCGAGATATTCATTTGCAACCGTACCCACTTGTACTGAATCCATAATTGTATCCTGACAACCGGAGGCGCCAGTAGCGATTAAGATAACTTCATAATGACCGTTTGCCGAATACGTATGCAATGGACCTGATGCAGAGGAACTATTTCCGTCACCAAATGTCCAGGCATAAGATACAGCACCTGTGGTAGTGTTTGAAAAAGCCACATCAAATGGTGGAGAAAAAACATAAGTAAATCCTGCTGTTGGCGCAGGTTTCAAAATCACCATTTCTACATCTGAAGGATCTGCAGCACAAATCGCATTTGTGGCTAAAGCCCGGTAATAGGTAGGAGATGTCACAGGATATTCAGTAATTAAAGCTCCGGACCCACTTATACTCGTGAAAGTTGTTCCGTCCGTAGAAGATTGCCAGGCAATTGTTCCAAAAGATTGGTTTAGTGATAATTCAACGGATCCACCTGGGCAAACCGAATCTGGGGTTATACTTAAGTTTCCTCCATTTGATGCCCTGTACGTTTGAATATTGATACCATTGTCTGTGCCGGTAATATTGGGTGTACCGCTTTTCACTCTAATCCTATATCCAGTACCGGCCGTGGTAGCGCCAGGATTGGTGCAGGTAATCATTCCTGAGGTAGTAGAGGAAATGGCACCAATTACAGTAGGGGTGGCAAAACTTCCTGAAGCACTCGACAACTCGGCTGTAAAGGCATTGCCGGCAAGGTAAGTTCCACCTGCGGTGTAATACACATGAAAAGAATCACCATTACATATCTGATAGCGGCTTACACTATCGGTCGTAATAAAGGTGGTTTGTGGACCGGCATACAACTGCACATCATCAACACAAAAGCCGGGTTGGTCTACGAACTGATAGGCTCCATTCACCGGGTCATCATTCACATCAAACACAAAACCAAATCGAAGTGTGTTTTGAAAAGCAAATGCAGGTAGGTTGATTGAATCCCGAACCCATGTTGCCTGACTATGGTAACCGGTTGTAGATGGAATTAATGTCCATGTGGTTCCTGCATTTGTTGAATAATACAATTCCCCTGTTGCAATAGCTGCAGCACCATTATTTAGCCACCAAAATTTTAAATAAACATTGGATTGGGTTACGGTGCTCACATCAAAACCCATGTTTGCAAAGATTCTAATCTCGCTCATGCAGCCAGAAGTAGAATTATCAGAAGACAGATAATGTGCATCAGTAACAGGCGGAACGGTATTAATACCATCTGCTGTGGTAACATGCAGATACGTTGAGTTTGGCGATGCTGTAATACCGGCAGGTTGAGAAGGCACTGCATTTCCATAGGGAAAAGTTGCAAAAGGAGTAGTTTGATTCCAGCAGGTAAAATCAATTCCAACAGCTGATGGTGTATAATTGCTATTCACAATCCATCTGTTAAATGAACCCGCAGTTGAGTTTGCCGCAGTTGTATTCAAGACTAAGTTTGGAGTAGCCCCGTTAAAATTCTCGCCCCACAGTAAAGTACCCTGAGAATATTGCTTAGCAGGAAAAAGCAAGATTAGAAATAAGAGATAGGAAAGTTTTTTCATATAAAAAGTAACAGTTAATGATTTGAAGACCTGAATTTACACATTTGGGCTTAAGTGAGAAAAAAAAGCGAAATTTATTCAAAATGAGGCTTTTTTCAATTAAATCACCCTCAGAATGAATTCTTTAATAGGGTAAAAAATTGGGAATCATTTGGGGTTCTGATTTCAATAAAATAAAGCCCTTCAGAATATTCGAGCATTGAAAAAGAATGAACCGAGTTGACACTTGTAGGCGAATGAATGCCAAAGTCTTTTACCAAACTACCCTTAGCATCAAAAAGTCTTACCGAAAAAGGGATTTCAATTTGGTTTCCGACCCGAATATTAAATTTATCGTTGAAAGGATTCGGATAAACCATAAGGTCCAAAATATCTGTTTCTTCAATGTTTACCGGATTTGAAACCGTTACGTTTTGAATCGTCGTATCTGAACAAGGCCCATTAAATACGATCAACTTAACCTGAAAAGTTCCTGCCTGAGAAAAAACATGCACAGGGTTTGCCACCTGACTATTTCCTCCATCGCCAAAATCCCAAGACCAGGAAACTGCACCTGTACTTAAATCAGAAAAGTTTACGGTCAAATTATTGATAACGCGGCTGAATGCAGCAATTGGCATTGCAATTTCATTCACTATTACTGGAGCAGAAAGGCCTGAACAACCTGCAGCAAAATTTGAACTCACCGTTAAGCTTCCTCCAATGAAGACAAAAACAGAATCTGTGGTTTGGCCAGATGACCATAAGTAATTATCAGAACCACTCGCAATCAGTAAAACAGAATCACCTGCACAAAAATCAATCGGACCGGAAGGTGAAACTGTAACCTGCGTAGAAACCAAAGTACTTGCATATGGACTTGCAGCCGCAGAACAATTGTTCGTGTCTGTTACCGTCAAGCCGGTAACCATGGTTGAATTTACAAAAATGGATGGGGCTGAACTGCCTGTTGACCAACTGTAAATCAAGCCCGGTGGATTTGCTTGCAATTCCAAGGTATCCCCTTGACAAATGGAATCACTCCCAACAGAATGAATGGAGGCTAATGGAAGCGTATTAACCGTTACTAAAACCGGAGCCGAAGTTTCTGAACATCCATTAAACGTTACATCTACAGAATAAGAACCTGTTTGGGTAATCACTTCAGTAGCACCCGTAGGGCCATGCGACCAAGCGTAGCTTGTCGCACTTGCGGGAAATGCAGAAAGAACGACCGAATCACCCTGACAAAAAATAACCGGCCCCGATGCACTTAAAGTAGGATTCACTGTGGTAACCAAAATAGAGGTAGGGGCACTTGTCGCTCGACAATTATTAATATCCGTGGCGGTAACACTTACCGTAGTCGCCTGATTAACATAAATACTCTGACTCGATTCATTTGTTGTCCAAAGGTAATTTAATCCCGATGGATTTGCTGTTAATCCAACAGAATCTCCATTACAAATTGTTGTAGCGCCACTCGGGGAAATAGAAACAAGGGGCAGCGAATGAACAAGCACATTTGCCGGCAGAGATATGGAATTGCAATTCGTGCCATACGTAATGTTTACACTATAGCTTCCACTTGTATCTGCAATGATACTCGAAGTGGTTTCACCTGTTGACCAAACATACTGAGTGCCTGAAGGCGAAGCCGAAAGCATAACACTATCTCCTTGGCAAAAACTAAGCGGACCAGAATTGGAAACCACTGCTTGGGGAACCGAATTAAAGCTAACATTGACCACATTTGATGTATCAATACATCCGTTTCCATCGGTCGCAACAACATACACATTTCCCGGATTTGAAACCGATGCACTAGAGCCACTTCCTCCAAGCGACCATTGATAGGTCAACCCACCGGAAGCTGAAAACGGAATCGGGGTACCCTGACAACCCACCACACTTGGACCTGCAGGGTTAATGATGGCAGTCGGAAGTGGATTTACATTTGCCAAGACTGGGGTTCGCTCACTTATGCAATCCGCACATTTGATTTCCCAGTCATAAAAGTAATAATAACTACCCGGCCCCGTATTGGTTCCTGTGATACTTACCAGCCCTTGCAAATTATAAGGGAAGGGCATAGCAACATTATTTCTATACAAGTTAACTGTGCTCCCTTGATCTAATCCCAAATGAAAATTATAGCCTTGCGTTAAAGGCCAATTTAAAGTGACCCGACTCGTGCCATTCGGTACATTAATAGTTGTGTCCTTAATAACCGTAAAATTGGGTTGCCGC
>JAYSVQ010000282.1:0-1780 GCA_043718485.1 Bacteroidota bacterium | reverse complement strand
AACATTCCCGAAAGAACATTTGCTTCTTTAATAATGAAATTTGGGTCTCGGTGTCTTATTTCCATTTTTATTAATCGACAAAAAGGAGGATAATTCAATGTTCTCCTTTGCTTTAGTTCTTCGGAAAAAAAATACATGAAATCTTTTTGGAGATACGTAAAAAAAATACTTTCCGGCATACGTGTCTGAATGAGAACTTTTCCTGGTTTTGTGCTTCTTCCTGCCCTTCCCGCTACTTGCAACAACAACTGGTATGCCCGCTCATGTGCTCTAAAATCAGGAAAACTAAGTAAAGGATCAGCATCCATTACACCTACCAAAGTTACATTTCCAAAATCCAGGCCTTTAGATATCATTTGCGTGCCAACGAGAATTTCAATTTCTCCTTTTTCAAAAGCATTTAGGATATTCCGAAAGGCGAATTTGCTGCGCGTAGTCTCCAAATCCATTCGTTGAACCGAATGCGCCGGCATAAATTCTTTTACTTCTTCCTCAATTCGTTCGGTTCCCAAACCTTCCATTTTCAAATCATAATGACCACAAATTTCACATTTGTCAACCGTTACATCTGTGTAGCCACAATAATGACAACGAAGTTCCTTTTTGACTTTATGATAAGTTAAGCTGATATCACAATTCACACATCGGGGCACGTTTCCGCAGGTTTTGCAAACTAACCATGGCGCATATCCGCGGCGATTTTGAAAAAGAATGATTTGCTCTTTTCGTTGTAAAGAATCATTCATTGCCATTAACAATTCTTCAGTAAAGCTTCCTTTCAAAGTATTTTGCTTCTTACTTTTCCTCAAATCAATCAAATCAATCGAAGGCATTGAGGCTTCAATGGCTCTGGAATGCAATTCAACTCGCTGAAATTTTCCTTGCTCGGAATTGAAATAGGATTCCATTGATGGCGTAGCGGAACCCAAAATGACTTTCGCACCGTGTAGTCGTCCCAAATACAGCGCAACATCCCTCGCATGGTATCGTGGAGAGGGGTCCACCTGCTTGAATGAAGATTCATGTTCCTCATCTACCACAATCACTCCTAAATTCTCAAAAGGTAAAAATATTGCTGAACGTACGCCCACCACTATTTCATATTCATGACTCAATACTTTGTGCCAAATTTCTACCCGCTCTGCATCTGTAAAACGACTATGGTACACGCCCACTTTTCCCTCAAAAGCTGCCTGAACACGCTCAACGATTTGTTTTGTCAATGCAATCTCGGGCAAAAGATATAAGCCTTGTTTGCCCTCTGCAAGCGCCTTTTTTAACAACTCAATGTAAAGCAAGGTTTTTCCACTTCCTGTAACGCCATGCAACAACACGGGTTTACTTGGGTCGTTTCTGAAACTCGTTGAAATTTCTTCATAGGCACGGGATTGATCAGCATTAAACACGTAATTCAACTTTTCGCTTATCGTGGAATAGAACTCCAATCGATCTACCCTGACCTTGACTTCCTTAAGAATTTCCTTTTCAACCAAGGCCTTTATTGCAACTGATCCTCCTTTTACTTTTTCATTTATCTCTTTTTTAGCAATTGCTTTCCCTTTTAAGAATTGAGATGCTACCATCATTAAAACATCCTCTTGGCGAGGGGCATTTTTTAGACTTTCAAATGCCTGATTCAAGGCAAAATTATTTCTAAAATTCTCCTGGACTTCAATAAAGGTTTCATATTTAGGTTTGTAACTTTCTTCAACAGATTGAACCAATCGAACCAAACCCTTTGCAGCCATTTTCTTTAACAGGGTAGCCGTTTGTTTAACTT
>JAYSVQ010000281.1:0-5093 GCA_043718485.1 Bacteroidota bacterium | reverse complement strand
CCAATTTCTTCAGTGAATGTCTTGTGCTGGGAGTTTACAATGAAAATAATGAGGTGGTTTTGCTGCAGCCAACAATGCCGGTGAAGAATGGTTGGGGTTTTCCTTAAAATATTCATTTAATCCGACTGCACTTTTATTTAACAAATTTTCTTGGGGCAGGCTGAAACGCATATCTTCATCGAGTAAGGCAGGTGCTTCAGGCAAAACCCCTTTTTGCTTGATAACAGGCAACCTATCGGGCCAACTTTTTTCAATTTCTGGCGAAGTAATTCCCGCTTGCGCCGGTGTTACTTTTTCGATTAGAGGTATATTCTTTTCTTTAACTATTGGTTTAATAAGGTCCACAGGGGCCTTTGCGATTTCTTGATTCTCCTTTGTGTGCGTTTCGGATTTATTCGCAATGGGTTCGATTTCTAATTTATCAGGCTGATGGGTAAGCAAAGGATTCAAAACAGAATCGGGAGATAATTTTTCAGGTTCATGAATTTGGTTCCAATCTTTTTCGAGCACAGGCTGATTTGAGATTGTTGGAATTTCCTTTTCTGGCGTTTGAAGAGATTCTGTACCCAATTGGAAATCTCGGTAAATGCAGGAACTGATGGTATCTCCACTCAATGAAACTGCCTTTACCCGCAAGACTGCCCTATATTTTCCGGCTTGGTCCCAAGTATGGGCAAAAACTTCCCCACTCCCCTCGATGCCGCCCGTTAATCGCCAATCATAGCGCACCGGTTCAAGCTCACCACGGGGATATTGAGCTTCCAACACAAATGACTCACCGGGAACTAAAGTAGGTTTGGATTTAACATGCACAGGTGATTGCGGCAATACCTCGTGCATAGATTCAGATTCAAGCGATAAAATCTTGCCTGTGCTTTTCTCAACCAATTCTAATTTTACAGGATAATTTCCGGCTTGCTCAAAACAAAAGTCAACTTTTGAATTCCAAACTTGTTGGGCATTATTGAACGTCCAACGATAGCCATGATCTGGATTTGAAGGTTCAGGTTTTCGCCCATCAAAAGTAAAGCAGTGAAATTCTTTTTGAGATTGACATTCATACCCGGGAAAATCAGGCTTTTGAAATGCGCCTGCAATTGGCGCAACTTCCCTTTTTGAAATCGGCACATCGGGCCAAACCACGGTTACTTGTCTGCTTACGCAACGCTTACAATCTGCGATTTCCTCACCGGCCCTATTTTTTCCATCTACCCGCATTTTTATTGTGTACAATCCGGGGGATTTAAATCGAAGCGAGGTGCTTTCGCCTTTAGTAGAAAATCCTTCTCCTTTATCCCATCGATACACAAAATCATTACAACCTTCAATTACGGAGCCTTTGCCCGAGAGGGCAAAATCCTCATCTGTATGCACGCTATCAGCACAATCGATACGCACAATGGGTAAGGTGGTGGTATTTAATTCATATTCAGTTTCCGTAGAAAAGACAAAACCAGAAACCCTGTCAATCATATTTAGCTTTACCTGAAAAGCACCCGGCCCCGGAAAGCAATGCTCAACTTGTAGGCCCCGTGTTTTTGTACCGTCGCCAAAATCCCACTCATAACTTATGTTTGGGTCTTGAACAGAATCCACCGATTTTTCAAAAAACAAAAAACAAAACTGGTCTCTTTGATCGGCGCAAGGAATTTCTGTCAATGCGCTATCTATGACTGGAGATTGAACTACAGGAGAAGGTTCCACTTGTTTTGCCGGAATGGGCATTTCTTGTTTCCTTGCTTGTTTAGAGACCACAATTCGTTTTGAAATACAGGTAACGCAAGGTTCTGCCTCGTTAGGTACAATTCCATTTGCGCGCAAGCGAATCACATACTCCCCTTCTGTATTAAATCGGTGACTTACGCGTGTGCCCTTTTTATTAAATCCCTGACCAAAATCCCAAACATACTCGCGCACAGTGCAATGGTCAACAACAGAATGTCCTGCGTCATAAATTACTTCCTTCCCCGGGGCAATTGTGTCTGGACATTGAATGTAGAGTTGGTTGATTTTGTCGAAGGTAAGTTCACGCTCAGTATCGGTTCCGAAAATAAAACCGGAAATAGATTCAACTAAATTTAATTTTACCAGATACTTTCCGGGACCCGGAAAGCAATGGCTTACCTCGGTTCCTCTTGCTTTTTCACCATCTCCAAAATCCCACTCGTAAACCAAGCCAAGTGAATCCATTCCATCCTCCTCACCTCTTTTTTCAAACAAGGTCACGCAAAATCCATTTTCAGTTTGAAATGGACAATTTACATCGGGCGTAATGGCCTTAACACGGTAAATATCGTCGCCACCTTTGCCGCCTGCTCGGTTAGAGGCGAGGTAGGCATTTTCCCTATCCGGAGAAATAATAAATGAAAAATCATCTGCAGAGGAATTAATAGGGAAGCCCATGTTTTTAATATTTCCCCAAACACCTGCAATAAAATTAGAGGAGAATAAATCCAAGCCACCAAATCCAGCCTGACCATCGGATGCAAAATAGAGGGTTCCATCGCGATGTTGAAAAGGAAACATTTCATTTCCGGGAGAATTCACATCAGGCCCAAGATTAATGGGCGCTCCCCAAATAGAATCTTGCATCTCAGAAATGTAAACATCGGTACCTCCATACCCTCCGGGCATATCAGAAACAAAGAATAATGATTTTCCATCAGCGGAAAGACAGGGATGTCCAACCGAATATTCATTGCTATTGAATGGCAAACTTTTCACCTCTTTCAGGTTCTGGGATTTTTCGGGCATACTGTAAATTTTGAGATGCAAAATTTCAGGGCCTCCCTTTCCCTTAGGGTGATCAAAACTATTTCGGGTAAAATAAATCAGCCCATTGACTCTGTCATAGCAGGTTGCACCCTCATGAAAAGGAGAGCGAAAACTGCCTCTCAAAGGCCGCACCGTTCCTGTTTTTCTGCCGCTGTCTGAGACTGGCACGTAGTACAAATCGAGAAAAGCCTTGCCGTCAAAGTCGTACCTGTGATTCACCAGCGACACTTCATTTCGGTTGGAGCTAAAGGCAATTCCCTCACGATAAAACATAGGTGCAAAATCATCTTCAAGCGAATTAAAAGGAGAGAGCTTAAGTTCCCATGACGCTGGCAGTTTTTTCATGATTTCTATGGAATCACAAATTTCAATGTTTCGAATCACCCTTCGGTCCGAGGGCACTTGTTCGCCATATTTTTCAAACCAAGACTTTGCCTCTGAATATTTGCCGTTCATGGTCAGCATTTGTGCGTAACGCAACAAATGTATAGGCTCTGCTTGCGGGTCTTCGGCTATTTTTTTGAACCACAATTCAGCACTTTTAAAATTTCTCAAAATGCGGTGCGCCTCCGCCAATCGACCGGCATTAGGGAAATCAAATTTTTTCTTGAGATACTTTTCGTAATAAGGAATGCACTCATTGTAGGCCATTGCATTGTAATATGCATTTGCCTTATTCAACAAATACCCTTGTGCCGGCAACATTCCTCCCCAAAAAAACAAAATGATGAAAAGCCATTTCCTGCCACTTCCTTTTGCAAGGAGCCGTTTCAAATGGGGAATCATGGGCGGCTTTATCATTAAAAATAACGTGGGCTTATGAGATTCGATCTCGAGTATTGAAATTCATAACTAATCATAAACTCATGTGAACCTGAATTATAATTGCGCAAACCTGTCACCGTTAGGTCGTATGCGTAGCCTACTTTAAATTGATTATTGATTAAAAATTCGGTCATAAAAATCATGGAATCAAATGAACGGTAAGAAACACCCAACCAAAGGCGGTCAACAATAAGCGTGTTCAAATTGAAATCAATTTGCAAGGGTGCGCCTTCGGCGTATTTAACCAAGACCGAAGGTCTCCATTTAATGGCATTTACCCTCCCAATAACATATCCGGTTGTGAACAAGTAGTGTCGATACAAATGCGCAATTTCCTGTCCGGCTATTTTATTGCTCGTCATTCCTGAGTTCAGGATGTGGGGTACAGAAAATCCGGCAAAGAAAAAATCGGTGTTGTAATACAATCCAGCGCCCACATTTGGCAAAAGCAGGTTTTGTGCAACCAATGGTAAAACCGGGTCATTGGCATCGAGCACAAAAGCCTTATCCCAATTCACTCGGTAATTTAGAAAGCCACCTTGCAATCCCATCGCAAAATTTCCGGGGCCCATTTTAAAACGAAAAGCATAAGAGAGGTTTAACCACTGCTGGTTGACGTAGCCTATACTTTCATTTGAGATGGTGCCGCCAAAACCATAACGTCGCTTACGGTCAGGGAGATGAAATGACAAACTTTGAGTGGTGGGTGCACCATCAAAACCTGCCCACTGCTTGCGGTAAAAGGCGCTTGCTGCGATGGTTCCCCTGCTACCTGCATAAGCAGGATTCAAAATCAAGCCATTAAAAAGGTATTGGCTATAATGTGCATCTTGTTGTGCATGAATCTGAGAATGAAAGAAAAGAAATACCACGAAGGGCAACACGATAAGGTTGCGACTCATTGCAGTATTTGAATTTCTCATTTTCATCGGTGAATCATGATATATCCAATTTTTGATATTCCTCCGCCATTTGCCGTCAGGGTATAGAAATAATTTCCATCAGGCAAAGCTGCCCCGGTTTTTTGGTTTGTACCGTCCCAATTGTTTTGGTAGCCCCTTTGTTGATACACCAAATTTCCCCAGCGATTATAAATGGATACTTCGTTGTCGATTAAAAATTGAATTCCGGGAATGACAAAAAAGTCGTTGAATCCATCGCCATTTGGCGTCAAGGTATTGGGAATTCGGTTTTCTGAGGAAATACAAACTTCATTGGAATAGGAAAACACCCCTGTTGCTCCACTTTCAATTGCTTTAATCCTAAAACACACTTGGTTTCCTGTTACTGACCTTCCCGCATCCTCAACTGTAAAATTGTTTGTTGAAGATTCACCCACTTTTACCCAATTATTCTGACCTGCCTCGGTGGTTTCAATCTCATATTTCTCTAAACCGTTAATGAAATCAATATAGGCTGTCCAACTAAGGTCTTCATCCTCCCCAGCGGCTACATTTGTCAACACCATATTTTTTCCGGTATTGCCCTGAACC
>JAYSVQ010000029.1:0-2806 GCA_043718485.1 Bacteroidota bacterium | reverse complement strand
AATTCTGTGGTGCTGCTGAGCAAATCAAAAACAGCAATACTGGCACCTACAATTGAGGGCGCAACGGTATTGGAAAACAAATAAGGGCGAGACCTTTGGCGGAGCAAATCAATAATTTCTTTGCGGCCCGAAGTAAATCCACCGGATGCGCCTCCCAGCGCTTTTCCCAACGTTCCTGTAATAATGTCAACTCTGCCGAGTACATTTCTATATTCAATCGTTCCGCGTCCGGTTTTGCCCACGAATCCTGTCGCATGACATTCATCCACCATAACCAGCGCATTGTATTGATCTGCCAAATCACAAATCTTATCTAGTTGGGCAATTGTACCATCCATTGAAAACACACCATCTGTCACAATTACCCTAAATCGATTCGTTTGCGATTCTTTCAGGCATTTTTCCAACTCATCCATATCGTTATTGTTGTAACGAAATCGTGCAGCCTTGCACAAGCGCACGCCATCAATAATGGAAGCATGGTTTAAAGAATCTGAAATAATGGCATCTTCCTCACCAAACAAGGGTTCAAAAACGCCGCCATTGGCATCAAAGGCAGCCGCATATAAAATGGTATCTTCTGTTTGCAGGAATGATGAAATTTTATCTTCAAGGGTTTTGTGAATGTCTTGGGTTCCACAAATAAACCGAACCGAAGACATGCCATAACCATGACTATCTATCGCTTTCTTTGCCGCTTCGATTACTTTTGGATGAGAAGACAATCCCAAATAATTGTTGGCACAAAAATTTAAAACTTTTTTACCCCCGGCTATGGTAATCTCTGCCGATTGAGGGCTGGTAATAATTCGCTCGTTTTTAAACAAGCCTGCTTCATGAATGGTGCTTAGCTCCTGTTGAAGAAACGATTTATTCGTGTACATAATTTCTAAGTGATAAGGGCGCAAATTAGAGAAAGCTAGGGGACGAAGAAACCATAGCTTTTACAAAATTGGTTTATCATTAATAACACAAATCCCTTAAAATGAGCGCATTGTAAATTGCAGGGTTCATTTTCGAGGCCTATTTTGCTGAAAATTCCCTTCAAATGGAGGAAAATTCTAAATTTGTTTCCTCTCCTCTCCTGTCTTTTATTAAAACTTTACAGAGAAATACGGCCAATTAAACAGAATACGGAGTAATTATGGAGAAAAATCTGCGTACCCTAAGCCTCGCTTTTGTCTTTTTTTCGATTGCGTTTTGCCTTTGCATGATTCGTATTTCCTTTTTTGGACAAGTTGACCGAATAGGAAAAATTAAAACCGAAGAAGGTTTCTTACCTCAATCCAAGATTGAAAAGCGACTCGCACTTGAAATGCTTTTTAAGGAGGAATTTGAAGCCACAAAAGACCCTATTACAGGTAGGGTGCCACGAGAAAAATTGCGGGTGGCCTACAAATTCATGAAAACCTTGGGTAAAGAAACCGAAGCCCCGATTGCCGGAGTAACTTGGAATATGCGAGGGCCTAATAATGTTGGGGGTCGCACCCGGGCCATTATGCTCGACCCAAATGATGCAAGCCGAAATACAGTATGGGCAGGCAGTGTTTCTGGGGGATTATGGAAAACGACAAATTTCTTTTCTGGCTCTACCACATGGGCAGCCATAGATGATTTTTTCCCAAACATGGCAATCACCTCACTCGTTTTTGATCCCTCCAATACCAATATATTTTACTTTGGAACCGGTGAGGGCACATTTAATACAGATGCAGTGCAGGGAGATGGCATTTTTAAAAGTACGAATGCAGGCACCTCATGGACCCAAATCGCATCCACAATTGGAAATTCAGATTTTCAGTATATAAAAAAGATGGCGGTAACCAGCGGGGGGGTAGTCCTTGCTGCAACGTATTTCGGTGGGGTTCAACGGTCAACCAATGGCGGAACCTCATGGACAAAAGTGTTGGGAACAGGTCTGGGAATTACGGGCGCGGCAAGCGATGAGGCCTGGGATATTACCATTGCAAACAACGGGCATATTTATGCTTCATTAGACGGGAGCATACATAAATCTACAGACAATGGCGCCACTTTTGCAAGTGCGATGACCCTGCCGATTACAGGTGATAGAATAGAATTGTCGGCAGCACAAAGCGATGTAAACTATGTGTATGCAGTAGTAAAGGATGGAGGAAGTAATGCAGTTAATGGAATTATTCGCACCATAAACGCCGGCACAAGTTGGGTTTCAATGAACGAGCCCGCGGATGCGAATGCCATTCCGGGTGATTATTCAAATGACCAAGCATGGTATGATTTAGATATTGCCGTTGACCCTTCCAACCGAGATCGCGTCTGGACCGGAGGATTAAACCTGCATAGAAGTACAGATGGAGCCACAAATTGGACGCGGATGAGCGAGGAAACCGCGATTGGCCCCGACCCCTATGTACATGCCGATCAGCATTTTATTATTTTTCCGGGCGCTACCGGTGACACTATTTTATTTGGTAATGATGGTGGTGTTTTTCTCACCACCAATGGAACAGGTGCAACGCCGGCTATGACTGAAAAATCTGCCACGTACAACACGGCACAATTTTATGCCTGTGCTGTTCACCCCGATAGTTTTTCAAACCACTTTTTAGCTGGAAGCCAGGACAATGGAACCCATAAATTCAGTTTTGGCGGAATCAATACAACCACAGAAGTAACCGGAGGAGATGGCGCTTATTGCCATATTGACCAAAATGAGCCTTTATTCCAATTCACTCAATATGTTTTCAATAATTTTCGCAGGTCAACAAATGGCGGGAATTCGTTTACGAATATTAATGTAAACAACAACGGTTTTTTCATTAAC
>JAYSVQ010000280.1:0-5103 GCA_043718485.1 Bacteroidota bacterium | reverse complement strand
AAAAGGCCTTACGCCTCAGCCCAATCTCTTTGGAGATACTTTAAAAAAAAACTCCCTGAAAACGAAAACCTCAAATACAAAGAAGAAAATGACACAGATGGAATTGGACTTTTCAGCTCCCAAAGCGAAAGCCGTCAAGAAAAAGGTGAGCGCAGGCAAAAAGCCGGCGACGAAAACAGCAGCCGCTACGAAACCGAAAACAGTAGCGAAAAAAGCACCCGCCAAAAAAGCGGCACCGGTGAAAAAGGCGACGCCGGTAAAAGCGACGAAGAAAGCCGCACCCACCAAGAAATCAGTAGCGAAAAAGGCAGCTCCGGCAAAGAAAGCGGCTCCGAAAAAGGTGCAGGTAAAAAAGGCAACGAAGAAGACAGTAACCAAATCTCGTTCGAAATAATCGACACAAGGTCAGAAAATCCTGACCCTACCCTTTTCGATTAAAAGATTTTTTCTGGCTTTTCTTTCGGGCAGCTGATTTTTCCTTTTGGTATTCCCCATCCAGAAAAATGGCTTCATGAAAAATCTCTGCGATTTCTTCAATTGGAATTCCTTTGGGAGATTCTAATGTTACTCCTGCTACAATTTTTCTGTTTTTCTTTTGCAGCAAGCCCCTCTGATTTGAAAGTTCATGGCCCCGAAGGAAGCACAATTCAACTGCGTCTTTTTTTAAGGGGTTCATGTAACAAAGCAAACCCTGAAACCGATAAAAAGGAACTCGGTACTTCAATTCGCATGAAACATGCGGAATCGTCATAAAAAATTTATGAAGGCGCTCCATAATCTCATGTTGATTCTGATTCTCGAGATTGGAAATATATTCATGCACATTATTCAAAACGCAGCTCCTTCCTCAAAATAAAGCCATCAAAAACCTGGCAAAGCCACAGGGCTTGTTTAAAATAAATCGCAGTTGAAGCCGCACTTATTTCGAGGCCCTCGTTTCTGTAAACGCAGCTTTCTTCGCCGGTTTCTTTGCTAAATGCCCAAACCCTAACCGGTGATTTTTTTGCAGAATCTGATTTGTGCCCAAAAAACCGAAATGGTTTTGGGTGACCACAAACCCAAATATGGTCTTCGGTCATGGAAATATTATCCAGGCCTTTTAAGCGCTTTCCGAATTTTTCTTTTTTCCCAAATACTCCTTCATTTAATAAGGGAATGCGATACAATCTTCCGGATTTAGTTGTAGCCACATAAAGAAAATCTCTATCGACTTTCAGCCCATTTGCATATCGAAACCCTTTTGCTGCAACACTCCATTCACCGTTTTTATTTTGCACAACTTTGCATGAGGGAATAGAAAGAAAATAGCGGATAAATGAAGTGAAGGAATACCCATAATCATTACTTACAAAAATTCTGCCATCCGCAGTGGCGCAAATATCATTGGGGCTTTTTAGAAATTCAGGTTGAACAAGCGTGTCTTGAAGAATGCATTCTGTATTTTCAATTTTATAAATTAAAATCAAATTTCGCTTGTCGCCTTCATATAAGCCATGGCTAATGGCATATAGACGCAGCATGCCGTCCTCCCCTTGAACCAAGTCTATTCCATGAAACCGAGGTTGCCAGCCCTTTGGCTCATTCCTGCGAATGAGTTTCTGTATGCGTCCAGTTTCAATATCCAAACTATATAATCCGTCATGAGCATTCCCTTCCTCTCTTCTGGCTGAACATGAAATGAGCAAACGTAGATTGCCCGAAAAGGTATCGAGCACCATGTCTTCAGGCCCCGGCGCTATGGAAATGCGCTGAGAATAGAGGGAATTCAATCCAAAAAAAAGGAAGAAAACCGAAACTACGATTCCCCTCCTTCTTACATTCATTAAACCAATCACTTATTATTCTTTTACCACGCGAAGAGAAGTTTCCTTCCCTTCTGAATTTATTCTAAAATAATATACTCCTGCAGGCGCTGATTTTAAATCAACCTCAGCTTGAAGAATTCCCTTTTTCAATTTCTCTGTTTTAACTATCTGGCCAAGCGAATTCGTAATTTCTAACATTTGATTCGTCTTCAAACCCGACCCAAAAGAAATTTGAAAAATATCACGCCCCGGATTTGGATACACGATAAACATGCTATTTTCTGCCATGGGCTGAATTCCTACCGGTTGCGTAACTAGATATTGAGTTGATATCGTATCGATGCAAGTTCCATTTCCTGCAATCAACGTAACGGTATAAGTGGCTGGAGTAGTAAAAATGTGCGTTGGATTTTGAAGAGGACTCGTTCCTCCATCACCAAAATCCCAAGCCCATGTTGTCGCTCCGGGCGCATAGCCATAAAATTGAGCACTGTTAGAAATTGACAAATCTAAAACCACCGGACTTGCGGTAATGGTAGAGGAAATGCCACTGCTTACTACTGCTGCAACCTGCGTTCTTCCACATGCAGAGCCGTATTCTACTTCCCAATCATAAAAGAAATAATAATACCCGACCGCACTGGAACCGGTTATAGAAACCACTCCGGGAATTTGATAGGGAAAAATAGGGCCGGCAGAATTTCGATACAAATTGGGATTACCTGAAGTTGCCAGACGATAACCCGTCCCCGGTGAAATTTCAAAATCTAAATTTACGCGACTTGTCCCTGCTGGAATGTTTGTCGTAACTGAATTGATGACATTGTTTGAACTGCTTCTCCATTCAATGGTACGGTTTCCGGCGGTGCTCGCATAAACCAATACCGAGCGAAGCACAAATTCGCGTGTGCAATCAAAAACTAAATAAGAAGTGGTGCCGGTAAAATTTCCTCCCGTGCCAATCGTATTGTTAGCCGGGCCTACCTGGCCCGTATTGGAAACATCGAGAAAATAATTTGTGCTAACTGAAATCGCAGGGGTATTAAAAGAGGTTCCGCTTCCTATTGAAATTCCTCCGATAGAAGCGGCATACCAATTCAAGGTTCCGCTGGTAGAGGATGAACCGGTAAGATTTAGGCTGGCAGGGCCGCACATTACGGTATCTCCCACCGCAATAGGTAGCTCTTCAACCTGAAAATTAAAGGTTAATGCATCATTGAATGGTCTATCATCTGCATTTCCGTTTGGCCTTTTCGTAATGATCGTTAGGGTATAGGCTCCGGCTGCTAAAGAAGTAGCTGGCAAATTATAGTTTACACTTCCTGAAGGATTGAGGGTCCCTGACCAATTTACCGAATCAGCCGGCAGTGCATTATATCGATACCAAATAGTTAAATTGGTAATAACCGAATCTCCAAAATTGCGGAGGTTAACTGTGGGTTGAACCGAAGTACCGCAAACCGTAGAAGTAATATTGGAAATCTGCTGAGGTTGTGCATCCCAAGCAAATACTCCGGGCGTATGCCCTTGGGCAATTAACCAATTATAGGCTGAACCCAAATTAATAATTCCCTTTCCGTATGTATTGTCTTCACCTGCTGTTCCTAAATCTGTGGCAGAATAATACAATGCTTCTTTAATTTGAATTCCGGTTAAAGAGGGAAAAGCTTCTTTAAGCAATGCAACTGCGCCGGCTGCATGGGGAGAAGACATCGAGGTTCCCGATAGGGATGCATAACTATTTGTGCCTGATGCCGACCTGACATTAGTTCCAGGTGCAACCACTTCGGGTTTTATTAAAAGTGAACCCGTTCCCCCGCAAGTGCCCGGGCCCCGACTTGAACTTGAATTAATAGGATAACTCGCATTTGCAGCATTAATATTTCCCACACAAAACACATTGACAAGCCCCGTATTTATATTTTTGGGAGCGGTGATGGTAGAAGCGCCTGAGCCATCATTACCAGCAGAAAAAACAACGGCGACACCCGCGGCTTCAAGTGAATTAAAAGTTGATTGATATATAGAAGTACATTCACCGGTTACGTTGGGGTCATACCATGAATTATTAACTGCATCGGGCATATCGCTGATAGTAGCAGGATTTCCATCTGGGTCCATCGCCCATTGAAAGGCACCAATAATGGCGGTCGTTCCCATTCCGGAACATATTCCGGGTGAGCCGATCCATCGTGCATTGAAGGCCACACCGATTGTATCGTTGGTTGAAGCGTTTAGGCCACACATGGTTCCCATGGTATGGGTACCGTGATAACTCGAGTTATCGCAATCAGCTGGCGTTGTACCGGGACTATTATAAACGTACCAAGACTGACTCGTGGGTGCAAAGTTTCCCATATATTTTGAGCTGAGCGAGGGATGATTGGGTTCAACCCCTGAGTCAATGCCCATTACAATTCTACCTTGGCCTGTAAATCCCATCGCCCACAAATTTTGTGCACGAATTGCGGTTAAGCCCGGTTCACGCCCATTGGGAACTGAAACCCGAAGAGCATCGGGAAGCGGAACACTTTCTACAAAATCAGGAAGCACAAAACCAGATAGATCCATAGCGGCAACATCTGTTCTTGCTGAAACCGATAATGCACATGCGGTGGTCATCTTAGCATAAATTACATTGGCAACCCAAAAGGGTTCAATACTTCCCTCCATCACTTGAGGGTCCTGAGTAAGGAAATCGAGCAAAGCGATCTGGGTTTTTTGTGCGTGGGCTTTTAAAGAAGTGATTACTTCAAAGGCCCTCTGATTTAAATTCGCTTTTCGGTCATATAAATCTTGATCCAAGGCGAGTACATCAAATTTATCTGTAAGCTCCATGCTTACATATAGGTAATCACCGGTTCCCATTTTTTGGTTCACTTCCCCCTGCAAACGAGGCGAAAATTTTACCGTCGATTGAGAAAGCAAAATAAAAGGTAAAGTAAGTGAAATGGCAAAAGCGGTGAATAGCCGTTTTTTCATACTGGTTTTTTAAAGATTAACGCCCTCAAATTAGGCAAAAGGCTCCATTAAAACTGCTTTCGGAAAGAAAGAGGTGACAATTTTAAAATTCACATTTTAAGTGGATTTCTGCTCACACTTTTTTGCTTAAGTCTCTCTTTTTTCATCACTTTTTCTAAAGGTCATTTCAAAAACGTGCATTTGGAAAAGATTAGATAAATTCGCAAACCTCACCCCATTCAATAATGCTGCTTAAGAAGAAAGGAAAGACAATATGGAAAAATCGGTTTGCCGGATTTTTTGTCCTTTCCCTTTCTTTAGGATTATTATGGACTTG
>JAYSVQ010000279.1:0-5108 GCA_043718485.1 Bacteroidota bacterium | reverse complement strand
ATCCAATAATCACGATCGGCATCGGCCCAAATTTTTTCATAGGTTTGACCACAATGGCGAGCCATAATTTCATATAACTCCTTTTTGGTCTTCATTATTTCCTTAGCTGTGATTTCAATATCAGAAGCTTGGCCTTGTGCCCCACCTAAAGGTTGGTGAATCATTACTCTAGAATGCTGCAATGCCGCACGTTTTCCTTTTTCGCCGGCACACATCAAAACGGCACCCATTGAGGCGGCCATTCCTGTGCAAATCGTCGCCACATCTGGTTTTACCAATTGCATACAATCATAAATTCCCAATCCGGCTGAAACTGATCCACCGGGGGAGTTAATATAAATGGAAACATCTTTCTTGGCATCGGCACTTTCTAGGAAAAGTAATTGCGCAACGATAATATTTGCCACATCATCATAAATCGCATGGCCTAAAAAGATAATTCTGTCCATCATCAAACGTGAAAAAACGTCCATGATGGCTATATTCATTTGTCTTTCTTCAATTATATTGGGAGTAAGACTTGTAAAACCACCCGAATACATGTTTTGAAATTGTGATGAATACCTGTGGAGGCTTAAACTACTGATTCCAATATGCTTTGTGGCGTATTTTTCGAATTCGTTATGGGACATTATTATTTTGGATTAAAGAGTGAATTAAAGAAAAGTGTGGCTTGTACGCAACCGCTTTTCAATAGTTAAGTGTTTTCTGTTTAAGAATTAGGACTCTATAGGCTGATTCAACTCCAGATATTCAGTTAAGCTTACGCTTTTTTCGGGAGCTGTAACTTGTGATTGGGTCCATTTTAATGCCTTTGACTCACTCTCTTCTTTCACAATTCGGCTGACCAATTCCTTGTTTTGCTTTATATTATCTGCAACTGCCTTTATCTCTTCGGGTGAAGGGGTGTGACCTTCTCTCAAATAATAGGCGGCGGCTCTGTTTTCAATAGCGTGGTTCAACTCTTCCCGTGTGAGGTTTAAGTCTGTATTTTTATCCCTTAATTTACTAATTATCAATTGCCAATGTGTGCCCTTGGCAAAATCTACATATTCCTTTTCTAGGGTCTCATCTGTAATTTTTTCAGAGGATTCTTTGAGCCATTTTTTGAGAAAATCATCAGGCAAAGTGAGCGGGTGGGCAGAAAGTAATTCTTTTTGCAAACTCGACCTGTGCAATAATTGGGCATCGTCTTCATAAAACCGCTCCATATCCTCTTTCAGGTTTTGGCGAAATGCCTCGGGGGTTTTAACCTCACGTCCCGGGAAAATTTGATTGTATAATTCCTCATTTTCCTCAGCCGGCACCATTTTTACAATTCGGGTTGGGCTAATAGAATAAGAGGTTTTAGCAAAGAGTTGAATTTGTTGTTCAGAAACTGATTCCACCCCCAAGGCTTCTTTCAAAACACGTTCAATTTCAGGGCCTTCGACAAACAAATCACCAGCCAATACATTCGATAGTGAATCGCCCTTTTTTAATCCGATTACCTTGCTAACCAGGTCTTTTGAAGGGAACTTTCCAACACGGGTAGCTCTTGAAAAATTTTTAGGCATTCCATTTTCAGGGCCTTCTTGGTCCATATTCATTATGGCCATATTCTCCTCTGATTCAATAACTTCAAATTCATTGAATTTGGAGTACTTTTCACGAAGGTGATTCACTTCTTTTTCAATTGAGGCATCATCAATCGAAATTACATACCGAATCGGCAGACTTACCTTACTTAAATCAACCTCAAATTCAGGGGCTAAGCCCAATTCAAATTCAAATGAATACACCTCATTTGCATCTGGGTCAAGGTTTAGCGTTTCTTTTTTCTTGGGAATGGGCTCACCCAGAATGTTGATTTTATTTTCGAGAATGTATTCTCTCAGGTTTTTTGAAAGTAATTGTTGCAGCTCCTCAAAAAGAATGGCTTGGCCATACATTTTTTTTACCACCCCAAGGGGTGCGTTTCCGGGTCTAAAACCCTTTAAATTGGTCTTTTTTGCATAGTCCTTCACCGATTTTGACCATGCTGTCTGGTAATCTTCGGGTCCTAATTCGATGGAAATAACCGAATTTAATGAATCAATTTTTTCCTGAATGACTTTCAATGCACTTAAATTTGTAGTTGCCTGTTGAGTTTGTACGGATGGAGGGACTTGAACCCCCACGCCTTTCGGCACTAGATCCTAAGTCTAGCGCGTCTGCCAATTCCGCCACATCCGCATGTGTTTATGGTCTTTTTGTAAGCAGTGCGCAAAGTTAAGGTGATTTTTTTGCCTTTCCAACCTCACAAACCCAACTTTATAGATTATTCTATGGATAGCAATAAAGGGAAACAAATCGCTTCAAAAGATGTGATTCAAGACATTCAAGAATCTGAAAGAGCAGAAATTCTAAACCAATACCGTGGAATGATGCGGCATTGCATGGATTTTTCACGCGCTGAAAGAAAAGAAATTCGAAAAGCTTTTGAATATTCCCTTAATGCCCATGGCAATGCAAGGCGAAAATCAGGTGAACCCTACATTATTCATCCCATTTCAGTTGCAAAAATTGTGGTCAAAGAAATGGGACTCGATGCCGTAAGCGTGGTAGCGGCCCTTTTGCATGATGTGGTGGAGGACACTTTTGCAGAATTAAAAGACATTGAAAGGGATTTTGGAGTCGAGGTTGAACTGATTATTGATGGATTAACCAAGATTTCTGGTGTTTTTGACCCTGGCTCATCGGCCCAGGCTGAAAATTTTAGAAAAATGCTGCTCACCCTGAGTGACGATATCAGAGTGATTCTCATCAAAATTGCAGACCGCTTGCACAATATGAGAACCCTTCAGTATATGAAGAAGGAAAGCCAACTTAAGATTGCGAGCGAAACCCATTATTTATACACCCCGCTTGCTAATCGATTGGGCCTTCATGAGATTAAATCAGAACTAGAGGATTTATCCCTTAAATATACTGAGCCTCAGATTTATATAGAGTTAAATTCAAAACTGATTAAAACCCAACGGGAAAGCCGCTACTACATTCAAACTTTCATAAAAGCGATTCGCGAAAAGTTGCATTCCGGTGGCTTGGATTTTGAAATCAAACACCGCTTTAAATCGGTATCGTCTATTTACTCAAAAATGAAGCGCCAAGGCGTTCCTTTTGAAGAGGTCTATGACCTTTTTGCAATTCGAATCATTTTGAATTCAGCACCCGCAAATGAAAAAACCGATTGCTGGAAGGTGTATTCCCTTATCACAGACCTTTATAAACCCAACCCAGAACGTTTGAGAGATTGGATAACCGTTCCTAAATCAAATGGCTATGAAGCGCTGCATGTAACGGTTATGGGCCCAAGAGGAAAATGGATTGAAGTGCAGGTGCGCACCAATAAAATGGATGAGAATGCAGAAAAAGGCATTGCGGCCCATTGGCGGTATAAAGAAACAGACCCCAATTATGATGGAAATATAGAGCGCCTTGTCGCTCACGTTCGGGATTTACTCGAAAATCCTAATATGAATGCCGTTGATGCCATTCGTGAATTTAAAAGTCATTTGGTTACAGAAGAGGTGTATGTTTTTACGCCACGAGGTGAACTCTTAAAACTACCTGTTCATTCCAGTGTTATCGATTTTGCTTTTGAAATTCATTCAAAAATTGGGGAAAGTTGTATAGGCGCTAAGGTAAATAATAAGGTGGTTCCCCTATCCTACAACCTTCAAAATGGGGATCAGGTAGAAATTATTACTTCCAAAAAGCAGAAGCCGCAGCAGGAATGGCTTCGGTATGCAAAAACATCAAAAGCAGCGCATAAGATTAAGGATTCGCTAAAACTTCAAAGAAAAAAATTGTCTCAAGATGGAAGGCAATTATATGAATGGACCCTAGAACGCATCGGACTCACCGAATCTGAGGCTTTGATAAAAGAGGCTTTGTCTTTTTTTAGAATTGGTAGCATCAATGAATTCTATTATCTCATCGGAAGCCACCATCTCGATAAAGAAAAGTTATTAGAGTTTATTGACCTGAAAAAAAGAGGCCAACCCATTGATGTTTCAGAGTTAAGCCCAAGCGTACGGGAACGTATGCATGACAAACAGGTATTTGAAGCACTGGTTAAAGAGAAAACCGGAAAAACCCTTGATGAGTTAGTCGTTGGGGAAGATATTGACCTAACGCAATATAAACTCGCACTTTGCTGCAATCCTGTGAAAGGAGATGACATTCTTGGGTTTTTTATGCCCGGAGAAGGAATTTTAATTCATCGAACCAATTGCCCCAAAGCAATTGGACTTATGTCAAATTTTGGCGGCAACATCATGCGGTCAAAATGGACAGAGAAACAAGACATTACTTTTCTTGCCGAAATCAGAATTAAAGGTGAGGATAGACAAGGAATGATGAATGATCTACTCAAAGTTATTTCGATAAGAATGGGGCTCAACATTCGCAGCATTACGATTGATTCTATTGACGGAATGTTTGAAGGTCTATTCAGAGTCTTTATTCACGACACGCATGAACTTAACCGATTGGTGCTCGCGCTTAAAAAAGTAACCGGAGTAATGCAAGTTTCTCGTGCCGAATACCACGAGAGTTAAACTAAATCTGCTTAATTTTAAGGAATCTATTGACACCCCTCACTTTCCTCCATTAAATTATTAAATAGCTGATTTTTAGAGAATTAAACCTACTAGCCTTGCTGTGCATTCCCTAAAACTGCCAAAATCAGTCTTTTTTCATTAATTTCTTACATATTAAGTACCCTATAAAAGGGCAATTTTCTACGATTATACCCCTTATAACCGGGGGGGGCAACTTGAAAGGTTTCGCATTTTATTGCTATTCCCTATGTTTTTTTCACAGTTAATTTTGTTGAAGAGGTATTGGCAAATATTTCCTCTTTTAAAACTAACAGTGGGTCGGAATAAAAAGAATGAAAGTCGCGGGTAATCCGCTTTGGGCGTTCAAAGATATTTTGGAAAAGGGAATAAGACCCTTGTTCCTTGCTTTGCTTTTTATTCCGGGTTCCCTATTCTCCCAAAAATTCAATTTCAAAGTCTATTCTATTGAAAATGGTCTTTCCCAATCTAATGTAAAAGCTCTGCTCGAAGACAAACGCGGCT
>JAYSVQ010000278.1:0-5120 GCA_043718485.1 Bacteroidota bacterium | reverse complement strand
GATTTGCCTTTTGGCGTTAATTCCAAGTAAACAGCCCTACGGTCTGATTTGGAATTTACTCGTTTCACAAATTTTTGACGCTCGATTTTATCGACGATACTCGTCAGGGTGCTTAGTTTTACCCCGAAGGCATCCCCAATTTCTTTCATTTTATTCTTGCCGTGAAGGGCAACGAACTGAATGATCTCCATTTCTAATTCAGAAATGTGAAAAGTCTCTTTAATGTAATTTTGGTGGTTTCTGAAAACCTCCCGTAAGCGAATCAAACTTGACTCTAGCCTACCAATCTCGGACCCATCTTCCGTTACGGAAACTTCAGGGTCCATCTTAAAATCTACTGCCTCAATCATAGCTTAAGTTGGAAAAAGTTGTTAGTTGTTGAACCCAAAACGAATTTACAGGAAATTTCAGAAAATGAAAAATATTATTATCCAAGTTTTAAAGAGTTTCGAATTATTTCGATTTTGAATAGGATGGGTTACCCATACTATTCGCCTACTATCTTATATTTGTACACATGGATAAGCTGATTCATCAATTCCCCAGCCATATTTTAGCGGCTCTCAACACGCCGATTCAATGGCCCACTACCCAATTCTCAGAGAAAACCACCAGTGTTTTGCTATTGGGAATGGGTGGCTCAGCATTTGGCGCCGAGGTCGTTTCTAATTTAGTAAAGGGCTATTGTTCCGTTCCTTTTGAAATTTGTAGGGATTATTCTATTCCCGCTTATGTTTCCCCTCAAACCCTGGTTATCGTTTCTTCTTATAGTGGCAATACCGAGGAAACGCTATCCACATTTGAGGCAGTCCTGCAAAAAGGGGCAAAGCCGATTGTAATAAGCTCAGGTGGCGAATTAATGAAAAAAGCTTCTGAAAAGGGATTGTTTACGATTGAATTGCCACCAGGCCTTCCCCCAAGAGCAGCTGCGGGTTACTCCATCACCTATTTGCTGCGGATTTTTTCTGAAAAAGGTTTGGGGCCTGATATAAGGGCCGAATTAAATACTACCGCAAGTTCCTTACCTGCGCAAATCGATCACGAATTCATAAAAAAGTTAGCCGCGACGATTAAGGGCAAAATGTGCTTCATTTATTCCTCTCCTTATTTCGAATCAGCAGCCATTCGCTGGAGACAACAGATAGAAGAGAATGCCAAACAAATTGTCTCTCATCACGTCGTTCCCGAAATGAATCACAATGAATTGGTCGGATGGAATTTCCCCAAAGATGTTTTGAAGAATGCTGTCGTCGTTTTTCTTGAGAGTAAATTAGATCATCCGCGAAATCAAATCAGAATGGCGTTGAATCGTGAAATCATCGCTAAAACAGGCGCAACCGTTCATTCCATTTCCGCACCCGCGGGTACGCATGTATCAGAATTGTTTTTCTTTTTGCATTTCGGCGATTGGTTATCTTTTTATTTAGCAGCAGAAAACGGCGTTGACCCCATGCCTGTTGAAGTTATTAACTTCTTGAAATCTGAGTTAGCCTCAACCTGAAATTGAAGCGCGAAACCCGAATCGGAATCACCCTATTTGCCGGCATATTGGCGACTTACCTCTTTGTCGCATGGTTGAAGAAAATCCATATTTTTTCTGTCGCCCTTAACCATTATGAAATTCGCTTCAACGATGTAAGCGGATTAAAAGTAGGCGATCCCGTTATGGTGAGAGGGGTTTCTGCCGGGAATGTGGATAGGATAGCGGTCAATCAAAATGAAGTGCTGGTGACAATTGGACTGGGACCCGAAATTCAATTGACAAAAAATGCCACAGCAGAAATTAGAATGAAAGAATTAATGGGCGGTAAAAATATTATCATTCAACCCGGTAAAGGCCCTGCCCTAGGCAAAGATACCCTCAATGGTACCTTAGCATTAGACTTTCCCAGTTCTTTTTCAAATGTTGGAAACCTTATCGAAGGAATACCCTCTTTTTACGCAGATTCTCTGGCAAGAAATATCAATCAGATTGCAAACGCCCTGAATCGGGTAGTTACAAAATTTGACAGTGAGTTCATGAACACGAATTGGGGACTCACTGCGTCTACCCTCGAAAAATTAAACCAGACCTTATCAAACGCCTTGCAAAGCGGGCAAGATAAATCGTTGGCCTCTGCAATTCAAAATTGGAACTCCCTAGCCCCTTTACTTGAAAAATTCTTCAGCAATAGCGAAAAACTTGAAGACAAGTATCTTGCCAAGTTGGATTCCTTTTTACCTAAAGTCGAGGCCGGACTCGTGACTTCGAATCAGTCCCTGATCCGAATCAACGCTTTGCTCGATGGCCCCTTGGGCAAGTGGCTGAATGACCCTCAAGCAGGCAGAAACCTCGAAGAAACCCTTCTTAAGCTGAATCAAACCCTAGATAAGATAAATGAAGACCAATTAACGATAGGCTTAAAAATTAAGTAAAAGGTTAATGAAAAATGGGTTCAAACACATATTTATTAATATTGATGCCATGTTAACATTAAGAAGAGAAGGTCTCGCCCTATGTATCGTTCTCGCTTTGCTTTCTTGCAAATCAACAGAAGTAAATGAATCCGGAAATGTAGCGCAAAGTGAAATTCACCAAGCCCTGTATGCCACCTATGATGAGCAAACCAACACCACCACAGCAGAAGCCGTTTTTCGCTTTGGCGGACAAGGAGGCACAACCCTGCATTTAACGCCACCCAGTGTAATTACCGTGAATGATTCAACCCTTGAAGGGAGAGATGAATTCTTGCAAGGCTATATCTATCGGACAAAGAAAAAAGGATTTTTGAGCAAATGGGTTTTTAACTGGACAGATACTGAGGGGGAAAAATATCAAAATACCCTGCGCATCGAAACCGCAACATTAGATAGTTTGCCAACTGAGTGGGAGATGAATCACGATTATTCAATTCGGTGGAAGGGCCCCTTGCCGCGAGGAGATGAATCGCTTCAACTTTACATTCACCCCGATTCTGGCAGAACCATTACATTGACACCCGAAGTCGAAGATCCTCATCGGTTTTTAGTGTCGGCCCAAACATGGGCCGAGTTGAAACCGGGAAAGGTTTTGGTGTATATTAAACGCACAACCGCCACCCGGCTCGCTGAATCTACCCATATCGGGGGCTCTGCCACCATCGAGTTTGAAGGTGAAAAACACTCCGTTTTTATTAAATAGCTAAGCATGAAAAACAGATTTATTTTACTCCTTTTTTCCTTTCCCATTTTCCTTTTTGGGCAAGATACTTTTAGCATCGTTGCCGTTGACTCCCTAACCGGTGAGGTTGGCAGTGCAGGTGCATCTTGCATTGCAAACTGCCATATTATTAGCGACGTGCATCCCGGTGTTGGGGCCATTCATACCCAATCTTATTATTTAATTGCCAATAAGAATTATGCTAAGTCTTTGATGGATTCGGGTTATGCGCCACAGGCGATTTTAGATTCGGTAACCGCAAACGATGCGCAGGCAGACTCGAGCATACGGCAATACGGTGCCGTCGATTTGGTTGGCGGCGGCAGAAGCGCTGCCTTTACTGGAAGCGGTTGCTTTGACTACAAAAACCATCTCTTGGGTGGCACTTATGCGATTCAAGGAAACATTTTATTAGGTCAGGCGATTTTAGATTCAATGGAAAGTCGCTTTCTCAATACCCCGGGGCCATTATGCGACAAGTTAATGGCGGCGATGCAAGGGGCAAATGTGCCCGGTGCCGATACCCGATGCCTCGCAGACGGGAAACCCTCCATCTCTTCATTTATTCGGGTGGCAAAACCAAATGATACACTCGGAACGCTTTTTTTAGACCTGAAGGTTACCAATACCTTGACAAGTCAAAACCCTATCGATTCCCTGCAAGTCTTATTTGACCAATTCAAATTGCAAAACTCAACCAGGGTTCCCCTTCAAAACCGCGTTAAGTTCATACAACAAGCAGATGAATGTTTAATTTGGCTCATGCCCTTGCAAGGCGAAACGCAGGTAAGTTTGAGCTTGTTTGATTTGTCGGGGAAGCAGATGTTTTCCCATTATATTTCATCGGGGGAATGGCATTCTCTGCCTGTTTCTGGCTTATCGGATGGTGTTTATTTGATAACATTAAGCGGGAATAATTTCCAGCCGCTTAGTTTTCGTTTTCTTAAATAAACATATTATTCCAGTATTCTGAAATTTGCGATGCAATACTCATTGAGATGGGTTTTGCTAAATTCCATCTTCCGTTGCAGGCGACTGCCTGCAAAGAGGGCAAATATCTTTTGAAAGGCATCCCGTTCCACCCTTCCTTCCATCACCCAATTCAATTTCGCCAATCCTGCCTCCTCTGTAAATTTCATATATGAGTAGAGGATGTGTTTTCCATTGTCAAAAATAAACTCCTGTTTCAGGTATTTGGGAGCAATGAACTCAGCTGTTTTAATCGTAACCGAGCCAAAAGCCTTGCCAACCACAATCATCGCAGCATTTTTGCCCGATTCATTTCCCGGTACCGTAGAGTAAAGGGTAGAATCACCGTAGAAATTCCATGAAGACCATGAGGCCCAAGTCTTATAATTGCCAATCGTGTTAAAAAGAAAATCGCGATTGCAATTAAAGGAATACTCTTTCTCTACCTTGTAATTGTCGGGTAGGGTATAGGTTAATACCAACAAAAGAAAGGCAATGCCCGAAAGAATGTAAAGGGCGACTTTAATATATCGCATGAGATTCGCAGTTAAGCAGTTCAAAATTGATTAATCCCAAGCAGAAAACAATACTCAATTATCGCAAAGCCAAAAGACTTGGATATGCGTATTTTAGCTTGAACTCTGATTATTGCTTCTCTGGCAACAATACCACTTTTAAGAAATGGTCTTCGGTCAAGTATTTTTGGGCTGCAGTTTGTAGGTCTTTCTCTGTTAAGGCATTTAATGCAGGTTCAAGTTTCAGGAACTCCCCATATGGCTCGCCCCTGAAAGCGCATTTAATGAGATGCTTAATCCAAAAGTCATTCTCTTTCAAATTGCTTTCCAATTCCCGTCTAAACGTCTCTTTAACCTTGTTCAAGTTTTTCTCGCCGGGGCCCTGGCTTTTTAACTCAGCCAATTTTTCCCACAGCACCTTGCTCAGCGGCTCAACATTTTCAGGCGAGCAAGCAAAA
>JAYSVQ010000277.1:0-17073 GCA_043718485.1 Bacteroidota bacterium | reverse complement strand
CCGGAAAACTACTTCTCAACCGCAAAGAATTATTTGGCGCTCTAAAGCGTGTTAATATTTTCGCTAATAAAACCTCGCATCAGGTGCGATTCAAAATTTCAGGGAGCGAATTGGTGTTGAGTGCAGAAGATTTAGATTTTGCAAACGAAGCCAGCGAAACCCTAAAATGTCAATACGACGGCAAAGATTTAGAAATCGGATTCAATGCCAGCTTGTTGCTCGACATTATTTCAAATGCTGAGACAGATGAAATATTAATTGAGTTAAGCACACCCAACCGTGCAGGCATTATTTTGCCGACCGAGCAAGAAGAAGGCGAAAACCTACTCATGCTTGTGATGCCGGTTATGCTCAATTCTTACGTCAACGCGTAATAAGCATCACCTTTAGTTGTCCCTATAAAAGGGGAGAATGAAAACTTCGGATTTACTAAACAGAGCAATTCACCTCGAGCAACTTTCACTTGAGGAGGGTTTGTTTCTATGGAGCCATGCAGATACATCTATGTTGGCTTGGGCTGGAAATGAAATCCGAAAAGTGCTGAAAAAGGAAACCGAGGGCATCGTTACCTGGCAAATTGACCGCAACGTAAACACCACCAATGTGTGCGTAGCCAATTGTAAATTCTGCAATTTTTATCGCATTCCCGGTCACGCTGAAAGTTATATTACCGACGATGAAACCTATCGCCTGAAAATTGAAGAGACTTTTTCACTCGGTGGCGACCAATTGCTATTGCAAGGTGGGCATCACCCTGAATTAGGATTAAAATTTTACAGCGATTTATTTCGCCGGCTTAAGTCTTGGTATCCTCAATTAAAATTGCATTCACTTGGGCCACCGGAGATTGTTCATATTTCAGAGTTAGAGGGTATCAGTTATGAGGAGACGTTAACTGAACTAAAAGCCGCAGGCTTAGATTCCTTACCCGGAGCGGGCGCAGAGATTTTAAGCGACCGTGTGAGGCGACTTATTTCAAATGGAAAGTGTTTGGGCGAAGAATGGTTAGATGTAATGCGCGCTGCGCACCGCCTAAACATAACCTCTAGCGCAACCATGATGTTTGGCCATGTGGAGACGATTGAAGAGCGTTTTGATCACCTTGTTAGAATACGGCAAGTGCAAAATGAAAAGCCTAAAGATGCTAATGGTTTTTTGGCTTTTATTCCTTGGCCTTACCAAGATGATGGCACATTATTGAATCGGGTGAAGGGAATAAAAAATAATATCGGCCCCGACGAATACATTAGAATGCTCGCCATGAGTCGCATTATGCTCACCAACATTTTAAACATTCAGGTTTCTTGGTTGACCGTCGGCCCTAAAGTTGCGCAGGTTTGTTTATATGCCGGAGCCAATGACATGGGCTCTATTATGATTGAAGAGAATGTGGTTTCTGCTGCAGGCGCACCCTTTAGATTTAGTGCAACTGAAATTCAGGAATGTATTCGCGAAGCAGGATTCGAACCCAAATTAAGAGACCAACTCTATCGCTACCGCGAAGCGGTTCAAGCCTAAGTTAAATAAAACTATAGTTCACGAATGGCGCAGCCAACGGTTTCGGTTTGGGGCCGTGAAGGATTGTTACCCATCAAAACAGCAGAAATTGCATCCTCCAAAAAACGAGAGCCGACTTTTTCAGGCATGAGCGCATTATCATCGAGGTTGCCTTTGTACACTATTTTAAAGGTGCCATTTTCATGCACCAATAAAAAAGCCTCAGGGTTTTTTGTGGCAGAAAATAACTTGGCCACCATTCGCTCAGCATCTTGCAAATAAGGAAAAGGATAGCCCTTTTCTTTTGAGCGGCTTATCATGATTTCAAACTTCTCGTCTTCGCTCGTTGCAGGGTTGTTTGAATTTATTAAAAGCACCTGAACTCCCTGGCCACTATATTTAGTATGCAAAGAGATGATGCGGTCTTCATATTTTTTGGAATAGACGCAATGATTTCCGGTAAATATAACCACCACCGCCTTTTTGTTTTGGTAATCAGAAAGTTGAATCATTTTTCCATCCACATTTTTCAACTCAAAGGGAGCAACATTTTGCGCCCTTAAAGAGTTGAATGCGACCAATACCGAAAGGGTGAAAAGGAACTTACTCATAGGAATGGGTTTTTTTGTAACGATTAATAATCATGCTAATTTCTTCAATGCTAGTAATTCCTTCAATCTCCCCAACACGTTCCCCATTCTTTGAATAAATAAGAGAAAGTGGAATCATGCCCTGCCACTCAGGAAATAAAGTCTTTACAAATTTCTCCTGATCTGTTGAGAAAAAAAAGGTTTCAAAATCCACACCTGTGCAACCAAGAAAGGAGGGAAGTACGTTTTTGACTTCTTTCTCTTCATCGATCGAAACCAAAATTACGTTGGTTGGGGTTTTCTCATCTTTTCTCATTTTAATAATTTCGGGCATTTCGACTTTGCAAGGCTTGCACCATGAAGCATAAATATTGATAAGCGAAAAGTCGCTAGACGCCTCCTGAACCATTTTCAACACCTCAGCCGGATCGCTTTGGCGAATCGAATTTGCGGGAACTGCCTTACAATCGCCTTGCGGTTTGCCGCAAGCGAATAGGATCAAAGGTGTAAGTAAGAACCACGTCTGGAAAAAATTTATACTGGATTTCATATTCTTTTGCTTCCCCATCAATTTGAATTATACCTTTTATGAGACCTTCGGGTTTCAATTTCCTATCCACAAAATCTAAAATCAGGTTTTCTTTAAAAACTAGGCCCTTTCGGGGATGAATTTTATACAGCGTCTCTTTTGCGCTCCACAACAAATAAAACAGCCTGATGTCATTTATCTCGTCATACAAATCAAGCTCAGTTTTGTGGCAGAAAAGTTTTCGCGCTTCAGGATTTCGGGTTTTGGTCAGGTCCTCAAGGTCCATCGACACCCAGGCATTTGAGGCAGCAATCGCTCCTGAAATATGGTTGGAGTGGGTGTACGAAATGTGGAAGGAATTATCTGTCAGGTAGGGTTTGCCATCTTCACGATTTAAAGATTCGACCCTATGGTGAATATTGAGCAGCTCTTTTAAACACAAACGGCTCGACAACCATTCCAATCTTTTTTGCGGATGGGAGATTGATTTTAATATGCGCGCCTCATTCTCGTAAATATTTAAGCGAGAAACAAAGAAGGTTTCATCTTCTTGAATTCGCCATAGGCCCATCGATAGGCCGGGAATTTCTGTATGTACTTGACTAAAGGGCATGACACAAAAGCAATCTTGCAATCAAAAGTGCGGAGGATTCAAAAAATCCTTCTTTTTGGTTGCAGGATTGAAAATAGCCAAACAAATGGGAATAAGAAAACCTTAGCACCAAAATTCTATGCCCAAATGAAAATTAAAAGGAATAATGAAGGAATTCTGAAAAAAATCAGATACTAGAGAAGTGAGATTAAGGGTTTTTCGCGCCTTGCTTCTCTAAAAATTTCTTGGCCTCGTCGTGTGTAACTCTCACCCCATCGATGAAGGGCACAACCCAAGCATCTTTAATGCCCAGAATTTTTATGTCTTTTTGAAATGCTTCTGCCATCTCAAAGTCTTTAAAACCACCGAGGGTGTATTTGTTCATACCGTCTTTGGTTTCGCCTTCAAAATTGTCGGTATCTTTTAAATACTTGTTAATGTCGAAATGAACGAAGGCTCCGATTTGCACTTTATATACCAATCCCGGCAAAATGTTTTTCTCGGTAACATTTTTTTGTGCCTCATAGGCAGCCTGCAATTTTTCATATTTAGAAGTGAGTGCAGCGATTTCATTCACCTTTGATGCAAGCACAGAATTGAGTGAATCAACTTGTGAGTTACAGGCAGAAATTCTTGACATCAATTCTTTGTTCTTTGCAGATAAGTCTTTGATTTGCTTATTCAGATTTTCGAGGTCATCCCTCAACTGAATCGGGGCTTTTTTATAGGTTTTAGCTTTTTGGCCCCAAAGCTTTTTTTCCATTTTTTCTTTCTTCTTATCGTCTTTGGTTTGAGAATAAGAATAGGTGAATGGGCCGGCTATAAATAATAGCGAAAGAATCAGTGGGAATACCTTTTTCATGTTAAGTAGGGAGAGATTTGCCGCCTAAAATAGCCACGTTTTCATTGAAACAAAAAAGGATTAATCCCCATGTTAAAAAAAAGGTCCTCATAAAGGCTCAAATTCGATGTAGGGATTGGTATTTTGAGTGCAGGGGTATTAACTTTGAGCCTTTTACAATTAAAACCATAATTCTTTAATAATTAGGCTATTATGAGCAAAATTACCGTTGTCGGTGCAGGTGCCGTGGGTGCAACAGCAGCCGATGTAATCGCGAAAAGAGATTTCTGCAATGAGGTCGTTCTCCTAGACATAAAAGAGGGACTGGCAGAAGGAAAAGCACTCGATATTTTCCAAACTTCATCCATTTTAGGCTTCAATACCCGCGTGAGCGGAAGCACAAATGATTATGCTAAAACCGCTAATTCTGATGTGGTGATTATCACCTCAGGTGTGCCACGTAAGCCGGGAATGACACGCGAAGAGCTAATTTCTGTGAATGCCGGAATTGTTAAAACCGTGATTGAGAATGTGATAAAACATTCGCCTAAAGCGATTATCATCATGATTTCTAATCCGCTCGATACTATGACTTATTTGGCCCTCAAAGCAACAGGCTTACCAAAGAATCAGGTTTTCGGAATGGGCGGCGTTTTAGATAGTGCCCGTTTCAAGGCTTACATCGCCCTGGAAACCGGTGCATCCCCTAAAGACTTGCAAGCAAATGTAATCGGCGGACATGGAGATACGACGATGATTCCTTTGCCTCGCTTTTCTACTTTGAATGGTTTGCCGATCACCGACTTTATTAAGCCAGACCGTATGCAACAAATCATTCAAGATACTATGGTTGGCGGTGCTACCCTTACTAAATATCTTGGAACTTCTGCCTGGATAGCGCCGGGAGCTGCTGCTGCATTCGTGGCAGAATGCATTGTGATGGATCAAAAAAGGGTGTTCCCTAGCTGTGTCTCCTTAAACGGGGAATATGGGCTAAAAGACATTTGCATTGGCGTTCCCACTCGAATTGGAAAAAATGGAGTTGAGGCAATTATTGAACTTGCCCTCAACGACAGCGAGAAAGAAGCCTTAAATAAATCCGCCGAAGCCGTTCGTTCGATGAACAATGTCTTAAACGAAATGGCGGTTTAATTGACTGATTTTGAATGAATCATATAGGGGAGCGCATCGCTCCCCTTTTTTTTGCCCTTTTCAACGGTGCCTTAGGTTTGCTGCTTTATTAAGTTTCTCTATCTTAGTCCTCTTTTGAAACCATAAGCATCAACCCTTTCTATTATGAGCGAAAACCAAAACGGTAAAAAACACCCAAACGGCCTGTATGTTTTGTTTACCACAGAAATGTGGGAACGATTCGGCTTCTACCTCATGTTGGGAATTCTCTACCTCTATATGACCGACAAGCTAAAAGGCGGCCTCGGTTTTGATGAGGGAATGGCAAATGAGGTATATGGAACCTACATCGCTTTAGTTTACCTCACTCCTTTTATAGGGGGCTTATTAGCTGACCGAATTTTTGGATACAGAAAAATGATTATTGCCGGAGGCGCCCTTATGGGATTAGGCTATTTCTGTTTGGCCATACCCGGATTGGTTTCTTTTTATTGCGGACTCGCCCTCATCATTATGGGTAATGGTTTATTCAAACCTAATATTTCCACCCTTTTAGGAAACCTTTACAATAAACCTCAATACCTGAGCCTCAAAAATCAAGGATACAACATTTTCTACATGGGCATAAACATCGGTGCCTTTGTGTGCAATTTCGTGGCGGCCCCTTTGCGAAACCTTTGGGGATGGCCATTTGCTTTTGCGGCAGCCGGAGCCGGAATGTTTATTGGTCTGGCCATCTTCATCGCCAAAATGAAAAAATTTGATGAGTATGATGTGCTAAAGCCCGCCACGAAAGAAGACATGCCACTGGTAAAAATTCTTATGCAAATTTTTGCACCCGCACTGGCTTTTGCCATTGTAGGTTATTTCGTTTTGCCGGATTCATTTGCACAAATGATTCACCTCAAAAAGATCACGATTGCCTTTTTGTTGAGCACTATTCCTGTCGCATTTTTCTATATCAGAACCTATACCCAAGCATCAGAAGAAGATAAAAGGCCTATCGGTGCATTATTGTCTGTAATGGGTGTGGTCGTAATTTTTTGGATGATCTTTCACCAAAATGGAAACGTATTGACAAACTGGGCAGAGCGTTATACCACACGTGAAATGCCGGAATGGGCCGCAAATGTTTTAAGGCCAACCGGGTACGTTCAAGAAGTTGAAAAAGACACTTCCTACAACATCGTAAAAGACAAATCTGGGAATGTAGTTTTAGCCCAAAACGCTGTAGGGGAGTATGCTCCGGGGCCACTTGCAGCCGTTTCTGACATGCCGAGTTTTACCCGATTTAACGTGTTGCAAAACGATACCTTAAAAGCAGGAACGGTCGAGCCCTACTTATTCAATTTACCTCAGGCAGATTGGCCAAAAGAAAAACCGGTTACCCTGGCCAATACAGAATTGTTTCAATCCATAAATCCGGGATTTGTGGTTTTGTTTACGCCTTTGGTGCTTGCATTCTTTGGTTTTTTAGCCCGACGAAAACGAGAGCCCTCAACCCCGGCAAAAATTGGGTATGTATTGTTCATCACCGGACTTTCAACATTGGTCATGGTGGCAGCCGTAACGGCAAGTCATAATGGTGCCGATAAAGTATCATGGACTTGGCTATTGGGCACCTATGCGGTGATAACCATTGGTGAATTGTTTCTGAGTCCGATGGGATTGTCTTTGGTTCACAAACTGAGCCCACCTCGCTTGACAGCGATTATGATGGGTGGGTGGTTTTTATCAACAGCCATCGGCAATAAACTTTCGGGGGTTTTAGGTTCGCTCAACACCGCCTTTGAAGATAAGCGCATCATCTTTATCATAAACTTTGGTGGCGCCTTGCTTGCCGCAGTCATGTTATTTATGCTTGTGAAATTTGTGCGCGAGGTAGTAAGAGAAAAAACAGGAGCGGATTGATTTTCGTTTTTATGGTATTAAAAAAGGCTGTCTTTTCAGGCAGCCTTTTTTAATGGAATTCATTTGAATTTGCTTCGTGGATTTCTATTGAGTTTAAGCTATACATAATCAAAGAATTTCAACGCCTCAAAGAAGATGAAAATGACAGATTAAATTTAACCTGGAACTTGCAACGCACTTTGGCCAAGGTAAATTACAGCATTCACACTGATGCTATTAAAGAGAAACTAGTTCCTGAGACGCTTTCAAAAGAGAAAATAAATTTTCTGTATGCCGATGAAGCCGACATGCTGAATATAGCTTTGTTTAGCATGACAGCTAAATAATGGAGAGAGTCAAATCCGAAAGTACAAGGCAATATTCGTGATCATGCAACCATAGAATAATTGGTCATCCTTACAAATATAGAAAGTATCAATTCAGTTTTAATCCATCAGGGATTGCCGCAAAGTGAACGCTTGCATCAATTGAATAAAATAGCCATTTCTCAAATGAAATCCCTTTTATCAAGCCGCGCCATTAAAAAAATGAAGCCAAAGAATTAAAAGAAAATAGCTTAACCGCTCCCCCCCATCTACCTCAATTTATTGCTTCGCGGCCAGGTTATAAATAATCTGTTTAAAATTCCCATTTATAGCCCAAATTGAACACGGGAATCAATAGAAACGCAGGCATTCGGCCAATTCAATTATCCTTCTTATCTTGAGGCCTTCATTCAAAATTAACTAAAGCAATATGCAATCTGCCGAACTATCAGGTTCAAACGGGAATCAGGAATTAGATCAGATTCAAAATTTTGAAGGCCAATATCCTAAACAAATCTGGTCTTTATTTTTCTCGGAAATGTGGGAGCGTTTCTGTTTTTATGGAATGCGGGGTATGCTTACTTTTTTTATGGTGCACCAATTGGGGATGGGCGAACAAGATGCCAATCTGCAATATGGTGCCACGCAAGCATTTGTATATGCCTTTACCTTTATCGGAGGTTTATTTGCAGATAAAATTTTAGGCTTTAGAAAGTCATTGTTTTGGGGAGGCCTGCTTATGATTACAGGTTCACTTATTCTAGCATTTGACCCGCACGGCCTCTTTTTCCTCGGAATCAGTTTTACGGTTATAGGTACCGGTTTTTTCAAGCCCAACATTTCTACCATGGTGGGTGCTTTATATAAGGATGGGGATGCGCGCAGAGATGCTGGCTTTAACCTTTTTTATGCAGGCATAAATGTAGGTGCATTTTTAGGTGGATATTTTTGTGTGAGTATCGGCAAACGGGAAGGCTGGCTGGGCGATTTAGTGCCTGAAGCCCTTTCATGGAATATTGCCTTTGGTCTTGCGGCAGTGGTTATGACGATAAGCCTTCTCACCTTTTTGTTTACGCAAAAAACAATGGGACCCATTGGCCTTTCTCCTTTTCATGGTACGCCAAACGAGCAATCTAAAAAGTGGTATCAATTTGCTGTGTATTTAGGAAGCTTGGTCATGATTCCGGTGATTATGAAAATGGTTTCTAAAACCGAATACACCGATTTGTTTATGTACATCATCGGGCCTTGTACACTGGTTTACCTCGTTTACGAAATGACGCATTATAATAAGGAGCAAAACAAAAAATTAATTGCGGCCTTAATATTCATTCTCTTTTCCGTTTTATTCTGGGCCTTTTTTGAGCAAAGCGGGGGCTCACTCAGTTTGTTTGCAGCTAACAATCTTCACAAAGAAATGTTAGGCATTCCACTCGACCCAAACGGGGTTAACAATTCTGTCAATTCTCTTTTCGTAATTGCCTTTGCTACGCCCCTGGGATTATTTTGGGTCTGGCTGAACCGCAGGAAAATGGAACCTAACACCACCCAGAAATTTGGTCTCGGGTTTTTATTTCTAAGTTTAGCTTTTTACGTTTTCTATTCTACCCGATTTTTTGCGGATCAGCAAGGATTAACCTCACTTGAATTATTTACCCTGGCTTATTTAGTAATTACTTTTGGTGAATTGGCTCTTTCGCCCATTGGTTTGTCGATTATGACTAAGTTATCGCCAAAGAAATTGCAGGGTGTAATGATGGGTATGTGGTTTTTGGCGAGTGCCTATGGCCAATATGTTGCGGGCATTTTGGGCGCAGGAATGGCCTCACCAGACCCTAATGCAACGGCAGTCGAAAAACTCGCTACGTATACTGAAGGGTATAAAATGCTGGCCCTCTATGCTTTAATATCAGGAATCATACTTATTTTAATTGCGCCATTGGTCAAAAAATTAATGGGTAACGTGCATTGATTCAATTTATTTGAAGTCGCTTATTAAAAAAAGACATAACACTTTCATATAACAATTCGTATTTTTGAGGGCCACAACCCCCGATCTGCCCATGAACCGAAAAAAAATTTGGTATTTAGGTTTAGGAGTCATCCTGCTTGGATTGGCTTTGTTTTTCTGGAACCGCTCGAACAACAAATCAGACTCCGCCATTGTGATTTCTCCAAAACATGGAACCTTTGAAATCAATTTAAAAACCTCAGGTGAATTGGTTGCAAAAAACAGCAAGGAAATTGAAGGCCCCTCATCGATGCGAAAAGCGGGCTTACATCAAATAAAAATTACAGATTTAATTCCCGAGGGTACAAATGTAGAAAAAGGAGATTATGTCGCTACCCTTGACAAAAGTGAATTGCAAAGCAAATTAATTGAAGCCGATTTAAATGTTAGGAAATTCGGTTCTCAGGTAGAGACAGAAAAATTAGATTGTACCCTTACCCTTTCACAAGCGAGGGAGGAACTCATTAATTTAAAGTATGGGCTGGAGCAAAAAAAATTAACGAATGAAGAGTCTAAATTCGAGCCTCCAGCTACGCAAAGGCAAGCTGAAATCGAATTCGAAAAAGCAGACCGTGCCCTTAGCCAGGCAACTGAAAATTACCAGACCAAAGTAAAACAGGCAACTGCAAAAATGAGAATCGCCGAATCTGAATTGCAAAAAGCTGAAAATAGTTTAAAAGACCTTTTTGACTTACAGGAAGAGTTTACCATAGTTGCCCCTGAAAAAGGAATGGTAATTTATGATAAGGAATGGAGCGGAAAAAAGCGAGTAGTTGGCAGCACCATTAGCATGTGGGACCCGACAGTAGCTACCCTTCCTGATTTTTCGATTATGGAATCGGTTACACGTGTAAATGAGGTTGATATTCAAAAGATAAAGGTTGACCAAAAAGTGGAAATGGGTTTGGATTCAGACCCAAGTAAAAAATTAGTAGGAACCGTTACTTCAGTGGCCAATATCGGTGAGGATGCAAAAGGCACGGATTCTAAAGTGTTTGAAGTGCGAATTTTGGTAGAAACCCAAGATTCAAATTTGCGCCCGGCTATGACAACGAGCAACGTGATCCATATTTCAAAATTTGAAAACGTTACCTATATTCCGCTTGAGGCATTACATTCCGTTGACTCAATAACTTTTGTGTATTTACTTTCAGGCTTAAGTATGGTTCGCCAAGAAGTAAAGCTTGGTGAAAGGAATGAAAATGAAATCATCATATCTTCGGGATTAAAACCTGAAGATAAAATTCAACTGAATGCACCCAAAAATGGGGATAAGTTTGAACTAAAACGCCTGTAATTCGAAATGCTCAAAATTATAACTCATAGTTTTGAAATTGCGGTCGATGCAATCGGCAGAAACAAATTGCGTTCTCTGCTCACTTCCCTTGGAATTATTTTTGGGGTTGCTTCAGTAATTACCATGCTTGCGATTGGAAAAGGGGCCGAAAACCAAATCATGGATGATTTAAAAATTCTGGGAACGAACAACATTCTCATTGAAACAGTAGAATTAAAGGAGGAAGAAGAAGCAGGAACGGAAAATGAGGGAAAAGAAGAAAAGAAAAGTTTTTCACCCGGCTTACAATTAGCAGATGCAGATGGAATTCCGGGCTTGCTCCCGCAAATAAAATATGTGAGTCCTGAAATCAGCATGTCCACAGAGGTGTTGCACAAAGGCATTCGCAAAACGGTAACCTTAGTCGGGGTTGACAAGGATTTTGAAACTGTTTCGGGTTTAGAATTTAACAAGGGCGATTTTTTTTCAGAAAGTCAATTAATGAATGCTGCCTCTGTTTGTATTATTGGCAATAGTCTGCGTTCCCGATTTTTTACCGGAACAAACCCCATTGGCGAAAAAATTAAGGTTGGCCGAAATTGGCTAATGGTTGTCGGCATTGCAGAAGAGAAAAAGATATCCGAAAGCCAAATGAAGGAATTGGAAGTGCGTAACTATAATCTCGACATTTACATTCCGATAAAAACAATGTTGCTTCGTTACAAAGATCGGTCAAGAGAGGCAAGTCAGTTGTTGAAGGAATGGGAGGATGAACGCCCCAAAGGCTTTAATTACAACCAATTAGACCGCATTGTGGTGCAGGCAGAAGACTCCAAAATCATGCCTGAAATTGCCGCCGTTTTAGAGGCCTATTTTAGCCGGCGGCACATGGGTTTGCCTGATTATCGCATTCGCGTTCCCGAAATGTTGCTCAAACAAAAGGAAAAAACGCAAGATTTATTTTCAAACGTTTTAGTTTCCATTGCTTTTATTTCTCTTTTGGTAGGAGGTATCGGTATCATGAACATTATGCTAGCGACGGTTTTGGAACGAACCCGTGAAATCGGCATTCGCCAGGCGGTTGGTGCAACCCGTAAAGACATCGTGCTGCAATTCTTAAGTGAAGCGGTTACGTTAAGTGTTGGCGGTGGTTTAATCGGAATTTTTATCGGCGTTTCCCTTTCGTTTTTTGTACAAAAAATTACAGGAATCCCGACGGTAGTTAGCCTTTGGGGAGTAGCCATTTCTTTTTTTGTATCGGTCACGGTGGGGCTCATTTTCGGTTGGTATCCGGCTCAACAAGCTGCATCGCAAAACCCTGTAGAATCTTTACGGTATGAATAAATATCTCATCCTCATTTTATTTTTTATCATAGTAGGATTTAGTTTTCCCCTTTTTTCTCAATTAGAATTAACCTTAGAAAATAGTTTGGAAATCGCACTTGAAAAAGGGCCTGAGGCAAAAATCGCCGCTAACCGTTTTAAAGTATCGGGTTTAGAATACAAGGCTTTCAGAGCATCCTTATTACCGAGCTTATCTCTGAGTGGCGATGCTCCTGGCTTTAGAAGAGCCATCAGTGCCATTACACAACCAGACGGAAGTCGGCAATTTATTTTGCAAAATCAGGCCTATTCAACAGCTACCATGACCTTGAACCAATCGATACCCTGGACAGGCGGTAACGTTTCGGTGATTTCTGGTTTAAATCGTCTTGATATTTATTCGCCGAGTTTGTATGGGCGGTGGCAGAGTACTCCCTTATTAGTCGGTTATACCCAGCCGCTCTTTCGGTTTAACTCAAGCAAGTGGCAACTAAAGTCAAAACCGCTCGAATACTCTATTCAAGAAATCAGGTATTATGAGGCGATTGAGAATATCAAGGCTTCGATAGCAGGAAGTTTTTTTGATTTATACATTGCCAAACTACAATATGAAAATGATCAATACAACCTTTCGGTTAACGACTCGATTTTCAAAATTTCTCAGGGCCGCTATAACTTAGGAAAAATTGCAGAAAATGAACTCTTGCAATCTGAGCTTGCTTTTCTCAACTCCCAAACCAGTTTGCGCCAAAGTGAGTTAAGTCTTAATCAGGCAAGGTTGCAACTTTTGCTTTCATTGGGTTTACCCTATGACACTGAAGTCAAACTCTCTTCTCAGGCACGAATTCCGGAACTATTTACATCTACAGAAATTGCATTACAATACGCTAAAAAATACAAAAGTGAGCTTCGTCAAATGGAAATTAGTCATTTGAATGCCAAAAGTGAAGTTGCGATGGCGAAATCAAATATGTCTCCCGGCTTAAACTTAAATGCTTCTTTCGGTTTTAATCAAAGCGGAAACACATTGAATGAAGCCTATAAAAATCCGGTTGACCAACAAAATGCAAGCATGGGCTTTTCCATTCCGATTTTTGGCTGGGGAAACGGAAAAGCGAATTATGAAGCAGCTGTCGTTCAGCTAAAGGTTGTTGAGGACCAAAATGAATTGAGTCGGCAACGAATTTTGCAAGGCCTAGAGTTTAGAGTTAACAATTTTCACATTTTGAAAATCAACGCCGAAATCGCTGCAAAATCAGATACCATCGCCCAACGTCGTTATAATGTGGCAATGGAAAGATATTTAATTGGCAAAATCGATATTACCAATTTGCAAATCGCCCAAAACGAAAAAGACATGGCGAGACAAAATTTTGCCCGCTCATTAAAAACCTATTGGCAAGCCTATTATGAACTTAGAAGAGAAACTTTGTTTGATTTTGAAATTCAACAGGCCATTCTTCCAGGTGCCCAATAGTTAATTTAGACCCATAGAAGGAACGGCATCTAAGCCGCCTTGCGCATCCAAAAACATATATAGGTTCAACAAACCGCTTGCATTGCGAATTAAATCGAAGGCATCTTCGATTTTCACAACCTCAGTTGTAATGAATTCGTTTTCACTTTCATCTCCGTGATGCTTGTCATTGAATGCAAAAATTTCAGCTTCAAACATTTCCAGCGAGGTCCAGAAAAAATATCCCCCTTCATCTAACAAACCGGGCGAAGTGTAAAAGAGATCCTCGTTTAGTAAGTGTAGATCTTCGCGGCGAATCACAAGGCCTGTTTCTTCTTCTAATTCCCGTAATGCAACAACATAGGGGTCAACTTCTTCATCCATCATTCCTGCCGGATGTTCAAAAAATATCGCTCCATTTCCAACCCTGCGTTGTTTTACCAAAAGCAAATAATCTTCACCCGTTTCTTTTGAAGTAAGAAGGGTTAAAACGGAAACGAAGTGGCCACGAAGCATAACGGTTGGCAATAATTTATTTCCCTCCGGACCGTATGCATCCATTTTCATCAAGCTAAAAACAATTTCGCCATTTGGCTTTTTTATATGGTTTAAAAACTCAAATGAGTTTAATGTAACTCCATTTTCACTCAGGCTCTTTTTCCAATTCAGAAACTTCTAACTGGATTCAGGGTTAATCGACATGGTAAATTTTTTATAAAATTAAGGCTTATGCCCCCCCAAAGAAAGGGAAAAAGGGAAGGCCATTTCCAATTTTTCTTTCTAAAAACCCAAAAAAGAATGGCAGACAAAAAGAATGGCAATTTTTTGTAAATTGAAGTATGGAAATAAAAAAATACAGTAAGGAGGGTGTGACGGTTTTATGGGATTCCTCAAAATGCGTCCATTCCGGAGTGTGTGTAAGAGGACTAAGTAAGGTTTTTAACACTAAAGCCAGCCCATGGATAAACATGGAGGGGGCAAGTACTCAGGAAATTGCTGACCAGGTAAAAAAATGTCCGAGCCATGCCCTTTCAATTGGGGAATAGCATTTAAAATTTGTAAAAATAGCCCAGGCGAATCACCTGTGTCTCATAATAATCTCGGCTTTCAAACCGGAAATTCGTTCCTTGAATTTCCTTGCCAATAATCATGGTATTCAACAAATCGCTGGCATTCAGCACCCACTCCCCTTTTCCTTTTTGGGTAGTTTTTTTGATTCCCAAATCCAAAGCAAAACGGGCATTTGTTTTTCCTTGCGGAATAAGGTCAGGTGCCAAATAAATGGCAGTGACTTGCAAACCCCATTTGCCCGGAAAATGAAAAATTCCATTCCACTTGGCATTTCCTGAAATCAAACTTTGACGAGGCGCGGTAAAAATATTGGGGACCGGATATCGATTCAAAACAGAAAAGGATTCAATAATATTTTGATACACATTTGCCCCAATATTAAACGAGAACCATTTCGCGACATCTTCAGAAAGCATGGCATCAAACCCATATGCATAACTTTTGTCTGCATTTTGCATTATAGAGTAAACAAGGTTGCTGCTTCCAAAAGTTGTGGCGATCCTCGAAATGGTGCCATCTGAGATTTTCCCATAAAGTGCTCCATACAAAAATCCCTTTCCCCAACTTCTTTTATACCCCAATTCTAGGGCCTGGGTAAACTGGGGGCGCAATTCAGGATTTCCGATTTTGATAACTTCAGCGTCATCGTATTTTGGAAAAATTCGAATATCCACTTCGTTGGGCCGGTCAACACGACGGTTATAGAAAGCCGTAATTTTGCTTCGGTCATTAATCTTAAAAGCTGTTCTTACATTTGGGAAAGGTTGAATATAGTCATACCCGTCACTTTTGTAGGTGTTATGATTTGGATTCACCAAATAATTCAACCCAACATATTCAAGTCTCAGGCCTGCCTCCAACTCCCACCTTTCACCCTCGATTACATAGTTAGTATACGCTGCAGGAATGGTTTCCAAATAGGTTGCCCATCCCCCGGCGTTACTATCTATTGGAGAGTAAATTCCCGGAAAAAACTGCATGTCAGTAGGATTTTCACGTCTGCGAATTTTAATCCCAGCTTCTACCCTTCCGTATTTCAAGGGCTTTACATAATCAACATTCAAGTCCCCAACGTACTCATCAGAAAGTAATTTGAAGGAGTCAAATCCGGTATAGTCGGGCAAGGTATTTGTGAAAAAATACTTTTCGTCTTCTCGATGAAAAGTAAAATTAAACCCAATTAATAAAGAATGCCCGGCTTGCTTGAATGTATGCGAAAAAGCCGAAGAGGCAGTAAGGGTTGTTTTCAGTTCATCCTCTAAAAATTGCCACATGCGAATTTGCTGTGCAAAATTTTCGGTATAAAAGGGCTCATCACCCCTATCTAAAATTTTCTCACTGCTAAACAATCCAGAAACTGTAAATTGGTCATGCTCAGACAAATTCCAATCAAAGCCTAATTTTCCTGTGCCAATAGTTGTGGTTCGGTTCCGCTTAAGTTGTTGTAAAACCACTTCCCCTGAATCATAGTAGCGGTCAGTATATTCATTTTTATTTAAAGTTTGCGTATACAAAACATCTCCCTGAAAAAAGATGTTCACCTTATTCTTTCTATAATTAAGGGAAAGAGAGGGATTTGCTTTTGGCGTTTGGCTATACTGGGGCCTAACCGATGGATAATTTTCCCTTTTTTCCCAAAGGGCACCTACCCCTGCTGTAAGCCCAACTCTTCCATTGAAACCTTCTTGGCTATTTTTTTTGAAGATAATATTAATAATGCCTGCATTCCCATTGGCATCAAATTTTGCCGAGGGATTTTGAATAATTTCTATTCTCTCAATTGCTGATGCGGGAATATTTCCCAATCCAGTTTGATTTCCAAAACCGGTAAGGGAAGTTTGTTTACCATCTACTAAAACGGCAACCTTATCGTTTCCGCGAAGTTGAACTTTACCCTCTGCCACTGAAATTCCCGGTAAACTTTGCATGACATCCAAAACAGAGCCTCCGCTTTGGCTCATCAAATCTTCGGTTTGAAAAACTTTTTTGTCGAGCTTTCCACTTATCGCATCTTGTTTTCCTGTTATGACTACATCCTCCAGCATTTTCGTTTCCTCACGCATCTCTTGAGTACCCAAATCTAAAAAAGGACTTAACTGTCCGACTCTAATAGGCAAAATGAGTGGATCAAACCCTAAATAATTTCCAAACAAAAGATAATTGCCCGGTTTCACGCCTGCAAAAGTGAACCTTCCCTCATCATTTGTCAGAGTGCCCAACACAAATGCGCTGTCTTTTTCTGTCTTTAAAACGAGGCCTACATAAGACAAAGGTGCCTTGCTTGTTTGTTCCTGAATTAATCCCGACAAAGTTGCCGTTTGACTATGCAACAAATTGAACGAGAAAGAAAAAATCAGCAAAATGAAAAACCAAAAAACTTTTGAATTGGGTTCGGCCATTATTTTAATGCTAATTTCTCGTTTGAAATTAAAAATATCAATCATAGTTAACTTGAATAATAAAAATTAGATTTTTTACTTTTGAAAAAGTGCCTTCGCAATTTGAACTGCATTGGTTGCTGCGCCTTTGCGTAGGTTGTC
>JAYSVQ010000276.1:0-1800 GCA_043718485.1 Bacteroidota bacterium | reverse complement strand
CAGATAAGGCAAAAGTGTTTTTATCTGACAAAGGGTATGATCAACAATTTGGTGCCCGTCCGCTCAATCGTGCCATTCAAAAATATGTCGAGGATGCTATCGCCGATGAAATTCTGAAGGGAATAAAAGAAGGCGAGGTCTTGTTGGTTGATCATGAAGAGAAAGAAGAGCTCCTCAAGATTACAATTAAAAGTCAAAGCAAACCCAGCCGTAAAAAATCAGGTTCTGCTGAAGAAAAGAAAGACGCGTAAGTTGCCTCTTAAAAAGGCTAACATCCTTTCGTTTTAATTCCCATTAAATTGAATCAATAGCCCGATGGTTTTTTGTAACCAAATCGGCCATGCCATAACTCGTATCTAAGGGCGGCGATTAAATCAAAATTAAACCCCCGCTCCACTCCGGTTCGGCCATAGCCAAGCCCACCGATATAATTCATGCCTTGTTGCAGCAGATCTCCACTTTCCTGAATTCTAAAACCGGGTTGAATTCCGAAATCGAAATATATTTTTTTACTGATGCCTTGGCGGTTCAAAACGATTGAATAGCCCACCAAAACACCCATTCCCCAAATGCGGTTCTGTTCCTCTAATAAATCAGAAGTAGTTTTATCAATCCCCCATTCATTTACCTGACTCATCGTAAATTTTAGCCCCCAAAAAAGATGATGGGCATGGTGGTCTTCTGTCAATTCATTTCTAAGGAAAGCGAAAAAATGATAACCCCCATGTCGCACATGATCAAGATTATCAATAGGGGCAAGACGCAGAAAATTCGGGCCTTTCATCGTATAGCCACCACCGAATCCGAAAAGTAACCAGTCTTGATTTTTGGGTTGTGCCGCAAAATAACCTTCAAGCGTTCTTCCGGTCAATGGCCCCGCGTTTAGGCCGACATAGCCTTGCCCCCAAAGTTCATGGCGAAAAGAAATAATAAATAGAAAAGAAATTACGATGTAAGATTTCTGCACCCTGCAATTTAGGCACAATTCATTTTGTCGTCAAAATACCTATTTGTTCTTTGCGATTTCACTAATCGCATTCACAAATTTATCGAGGTCTTTTGTTGAGGTGTAAACATTGGGCGTAATTCTAACCCCTTTTATGTTTTCCCATTCAATGGAAACCGAATGAATTTGATACTTGCCCCACAATTCCCCTTTTATTTTTCCCGGCTCAATACCTTCAATTCCTAAAATGCCAATCGCACAAGACCAACCTTTTTTGAGTGGCGTATATATTTTAACGCCCTCAAAAGCTTTCACCTTTTCGGCCCAATAATTTTTGAGGTAAAACAATCGTGCCTCTTTTCGGTCAATGCCAATCATTTCATGAAAATTGACCGCCGCACCAATTGCCTCCTCTATTGGAATGCATCTGGTTCCCAAATTTTCAAATTTCCGTATGTTGTCGCTCTCAGGTTCTGGTGCAGAAAGCAAGGGCCACATTTTCGCAATTTTATCTTTTTTTACAAACAAGAATCCGGATCCAAAGGGTGCACACAACCATTTATGAAGGCTTGTACCAAAATAATCACAATCGAGGTCTTTTAAATTGAAATCAAAATGAGCGAAGGAATGCGCACCGTCAAGCAATACTTCAACCCCTTTTTTGTGTGCGGCTTCGATTATTTTTTTTGCAGGTAAAATTTGTCCATTCCAATTAATGATATGCGTCAAATGAACCAATTTGGTTTTTGGACTAATGACCTTTGAAAATGCATTAACAAAATAGTTTTCATCCTCCTCCGGAACGCTCAGGTCCACCCAAACGAGTTTGATTCCATCCCTTTTTTCTCTTTGTT
>JAYSVQ010000275.1:0-1805 GCA_043718485.1 Bacteroidota bacterium | reverse complement strand
TTTAGGCGGAAATAAAGTTTGAAAGCAATCCATGGCCTTAAACTGAAATTTTTAGCCAAACAGGTGTCCGTTAGCATCACCGTTATTCATCCTCTTTGTTTCCATGTTAAGAAAGCAATGTAATACCTGTCAAATCTGCTTTTCCGTTTTTCAAAAATTCATAGGTCATTCGGTCGGCTTGGCAGTTAATAAACTGAATGCGTTTTAAGTGGGTCTTGGACTAAAAGAAGGTTGACTCCCCGTAAAAGCCTTTCCCCAGAAGTGTAATATCACCAAAAATTCAATTCATTTCGATGGGTTCCGGCGCAAGCGCGGGATTTGGAGCTCCCATTCCTTTGGTCTTTCTTTTGAAGGGTCGAATAATGAGACGCGTGCCGCGATCATAGGTGATGTAACTCCAAAACCAATTGATGAATACCACAAGGCGATTTCGAAATCCGGCCAAGGCAAAAAGATGCACGCCCATCCACATGAGCCAGGCCAACCTTCCTGAAAAACGAAAAGTTGAAATATCAGCCACAGCTTTATTTCTGCCAATGGTCGCCATTGAGCCGAGGTCTTTGTACACAAATGGCCGCAAAGGTTTACCGTAAATCAGATTCAGAATATTTCGTGCAAGCTGTTTGCCCTGCTGAATGGCAGGTTGTGCAACCTGTGGATGTCCGTTTGCAAATTCGGCAGTTTGCATGAAAGCTACATCACCAATTGCAAATACATCGCTTTCCCCTTTTACGCGGTTAAATTCATCTACCTCTACCCGATTTCCATTTCTATATTCTTTACACAATCCAGGAATGGGATTTCCGCTTACCCCAGCACTCCAAATCACGGTGGTAGATTGAATTTTTTTTCCCCCTTCAACTGACACCACATTTTCTTTGCAATCATTTACCCTGGAACTGAGCCAAACCGTAACGCCCATTTTTCGCAACTCTTGCAATGCATTTTTTCCGGCTTGTGCACTCATTCCTGATAGCAAGGCCGGACCTGCCTCGAGTAAATGAATTTGCATTCTGCGCAAATCCAATTCAGGATAATCTGCAGGCAAAACATGTCTTTTCAATTCAGCCAAAGCGCCTGCAGTTTCCACTCCAGTTGGGCCGCCCCCAACAACCACAAAATTCATCAGCCCTTCTCTCAATTCAAGATTGTCTTCTAATAATGCGGCTTCAAAATTTTGAAGAATGAGGCTGCGCAAATCCAAGGCTTCCGGAATGCTTTTCATTCCTTGACAGCGTGATTCTAATTCTGCATTACCAAAAAAATTGGTTTTTGAGCCGGTAGCTACTACAATATAATCGGCCTCGAGCGGACCCAAATTGGTAAAAACGACTTTATTCACCGGATCGATTTCTTTTACTTCTGCCAAGCGAAAATGAAAATGCTCAGAGCCTTTCAGCAATTTTCGCAAGGGAAAAGCAATGGAATCAGGCTCTAATCCACCTGTTGCAACCTGATACAAAAGAGGTTGAAAAGTGTGGTAATTGTTTTTGTCGAGCATGACCACTTGAACAGGGTCATTTTTCAGGGCTTTTGCCAAATTGATTCCCCCAAATCCCCCCCCGATAATAACGACCCGAGGCAGATTGATATTTGGAATATTTAGGGTACTCATAACAAAATGGATTTAGTCTTTGTACGGTTAATAAAGGGTCGGGTTAGATTACTTCGAAAGTCGAAACAGTTTCAGATTTTCAGGAATCAGATTTTAGTTTATTCAATCTTTGGATGAGGGTAGGATGGGAATAATAGAAAAAAACATAAGCGGAATGTGGCGTGAGATTGGCCAGCGAATCAGAATGCAA
>JAYSVQ010000274.1:0-5169 GCA_043718485.1 Bacteroidota bacterium | reverse complement strand
TCGCCTTACTTTTTGGTTTGCATCCTATGCATGTTGAAACCGTTGCATGGATTTCAGACCGAAAAGATTTGCTCTCAGCCCTTTTCGTTTTTGGCGGGTTGTGGTGTTGGGCCATTTTTCAGGACCGAAAATCATGGCCAATGTTAAGCCTTGGAATTTTCCTTTTTTGTTTAGCCTTATTGTCAAAAGCGACTTCGGTTGTTTTTGTTCCTTTGCTTTGCATCATCACAGCGTGGAAGGGAAAAACAAGCTTTTCCAAAAACATTCTCCAAGTATTGCCCTTCTTAATTATCGCATTACCCATAGGCCTATATTCAATTCAAATACAACAGGAAAGTGGATCGCTTCAACGAATAGGAAACTATAATTTTTTTGACAACTTTTTTGTAGGCTCTTACGCCACCGTCGTTTACTTGCTGAAAAGCATTGTTCCCTTTCATCTATCGGCTTTTCACCCCTACCCTGCAAAACCAGACTTAGCATTGCCCTGGATTTTTTACCTCACGCCTGTTTTGCTTTCTGCGCTCGTTTTTCTCGCCCTTCGTTTCAGAAAAACAAATAAGGAAATAGGGCTCGGATTTCTATTTTTCATCATTGCTTTGCTTCCGGTAATGCAGTTTATTCCGGTTGGTGATGCTATTATTGCTGAGCGCTATTCTTACCTACCCTATTTTGGTTTGTTTTTGGCCGCGGTTTCTGTCGGACACCAATATCTAAAAAATGGAAACAGTACGGTGCTTTTCGCCATTGGAGGCCTTGCACTAATTTTTGGTTTTGCCTCATTTAATCGTGCCCAAGTTTGGAAAGATAGCCATAGCCTTTGGACGGATGTAATTCATAAATATCCAACTGCTTATATCGCCTATAACAATCGCGGAAATTTTTATGGAACCTTAGGAAAAATGGACCTCGCAATGAAAGATTTTTCTCAATCTATTTCCTTAAATGAAAAAAATACGGAGGCGCTGAATAATCGTGGGCTAATTTATAGTAATTCAGGAAAAACAGAATTGGCGCTTAAAGACTTTAATCAAGCGATTGGTATTGATTCCACAAATGAGAAGGCTTGGATGAACCGGGGAATGGCCTACAACACGTTGGGGAAATATGAAGAAGCTGAAAAAGATTTAAGCTATGCAATTGAAATCGCTCCGGGCTATGGAGATGCCTATATTAACCGGGGCATCGTCTGGAAAAACCTGGCACAACACGATAAGGCGCTCATTGATTTTGAAGAGGGCAGAAAGCGAAATCCGGTGCGGTCGCCGATTGTTGATTTTAACAAAGGAATCGTGTATTTGGAGATGGGCAATATTGAAGCTGCCGTTGGCTCCCTCAGTGAATCGACACGTGCCAATCCCAAAAACGGTCAGGCATGGTACAATTTATCTATTGCCCAATCACGCAAACGTAATTTTGGTGAAGCCCTAAATTCTGCAAATGAAGCAAAAAGACTAGGCTTAAATATCGCCCCAAGTTACATTCAAAGTATTCGCGATTCTTTAGGCAAATAGCTGCACTTTTTTCTGGATTTTTATCTTACATCTCATGAAGACTATACGTCTAAAATGGAAAATAAAAGCCAATCCAGAGCGGGTCTGGAAATTGCTTACACAAACCAGTTCTATAAAAAAATGGACCGGCGCACCGGCAAAAATGAGTTTGAAACCAAACGGTGATTTCAGTCTATGGAATCATGAGATTTTTGGCAAAAACATTGAAATTGAGCCCCTTAGAAAACTAGTTCAACATTGGAAACTTGAAAACTGGAAATCCCATTCTTTAGTCACCATTGAATTAATGCCGAGCACAAATGCGACGCTCATTCGCCTATGCCATGAAGAGGTTCCGGAAAAAGATCGTAAATCCATAATTGAGGGATGGGAGTTGTATTATTTTGGCCCACTCAAAGAATTGGCAGAAGAGTTGGAGTAAGCACATGCGCCTTTTCTTTTTTCTGAACTTTTTCTTTTTTCCGCTCATCCTTTTTTGTCAAAGTCCGGTGCAAACCCTGAAAGGTCTGGTTCGGGATGCAGACACGCAAAATCCGATTGCATTTGCAAAGGTCGTTTTAACGTCTGAACAACCTATTAGGGGTGTAATAACGGATGAAGCTGGCCGGTTTGTAATTGAAAATGTACCCGTAGGCAGACATGAAATCGAAGTTACTTTTATTGGATATACAACCCGTGTAATTCCTAATTTAATTATTAGCTCCGGGAAGGAATTTGTCATTACCATTTTTTTGACCGAAAGTTTTTTGGAGGGAAAAACAGTTGAAATCAACGCCGATCAGGAAAAAGGAAAACCGGTGAATGATTTGTCAATGGTAAGTGCGCGTTCTTTTTCAGTTGAAGAAACCCAACGATATGCGGCTTCATTAAATGACCCTGGGCGCATGGCCTCTGCTTTTGCCGGGGTGCAACCTTCAAGTGATGGCAGAAACAATATCGTAATTCGGGGAAATTCTCCCGCGGGAATGTTATGGCGACTTGAAGGTGTTGACATTCCGAATCCCAATCATTTTGCCAGTCCGGGTTCATCAGGTGGCGGAATTTCTATTATCAGCAATTACTTATTAGACAATAGTGATTTTTTAACGGGCGCATTTCCGGCAGAGTATGGCAATGCCTTGTCAGGCGTTTTTGATTTGCGATTGAGAAATGGAAATGATGAAAAACACGAGTTTGGTTTTCAAGCCGGATTTCTTGGCGTGCAGGCTTCGGCCGAAGGGCCGCTCACAGGAAAACAAAAGGGTTCCTATCTAGTAAACTATCGTTATTCAACCCTTGGATTGATGCAGGCCTTTGGCCTGCCCATCGTGCAAGATGCTACCTATTCCTATCAGGATGTAAATTTTCATTTTAACTTTTCAACGCAAAAAGCAGGAAGTTTTGGTTTTTTTGGATTAGGCGGATTGAGCAGTCAAACTGCCAAAGCAGAGCGAGACAGTACCGTTTGGCAAAATGTTAGCGATAAATCTGATCATCGGTATGGCTCAAATATGGGAGCCACCGGCGTTAGTCACTCCTACTTATTCCCCTCGGGTAAAACCTGGCTTCGCTCGGTAATTTCACTTTCTTCGAACCACATTTTTGGAAATGAAGACACCCTGAATTCACTTTTTCAAAAAACCAATCTTGAAAAAAATGCTTACCTCACCGGCCAGGCCACCTTTACAAGTACCGTCAATCACAAATTCAATAATCGCCATTTAATTCGCTCGGGGTTTTTTCTTGATTATCTGTTTTTTGATTTGTCTGCCTCTTATTTAAACATTCAGACTGCTACTCAGATACAGGCCATTAAAACCATAGGGGGAGCCACTTTATTGAGGCCCTATTTCCATTATCGTTGGAGGATAGCGGATAATGTATCTCTGAATGCCGGAATTCATTCTATGGTGTTTCTTTTAAATAAAAGCTGGACAGTAGAGCCGCGCCTTGCTTGTCGATGGAATTTCTCCCAAAAACAATCTCTAAGTTTTGGCTATGGCTTACACAGCCAAATTTTACCCTTGGGCACCTACTTCTCTGAAATTATTTTGAGCGACGGCACAAGGGTTCAACCAAATCTTTACTTGAGAATGATGCAGGCGCATCATTTCGTTTTGTCACATGACTGGCAATTTAATTCCCAGCTTAGGTTAAAATCTGAGGTCTATATTCAACGTCTTTTTAACGTGCCGATTGGCACTTCAACCCGACCCACGCTTTCTGTGCTGAATACAGATTGGGGTTTTGAAGGGGATAGTCTGGTGGGTAAAGGAAACGGACTGAATTATGGTTTTGAACTCACCTTCGAAAAGTTTTTTTCAAAAAATTATTATTTCCTCACCACCCTTTCCTTGTATGAATCGAAGTATAAAGCGGCTGATGGGGTTTTACGAGATTCACGATTCAACGGAAATTATGCATTCAATTTTTTAGCCGGAAAAGACATTCCCATCGGAAAAAGGAAAGCACATTTTTTTGAAATAAGCGGACGTTTGGTTTGGTTAGGCGGCCAACGATATACACCGATTGACTTACAGGCTTCCATTGCTGCGAGCCGAACCCAATACATGGAAACATTTGCCTTTCAGTTTCGCAAAAAAGATTATTTCAGAACTGACCTTAGGCTTGCTTATCACTTGAACAAAAAAAAGACAGGACATGTCTTTTCGTTTGACGTTCAAAATCTATTCAATACCCGAAACGATTTTGTTCAGGAATTTGAACCCTCAAGCCAAAGCATCAAAGAATACTACCAGGCCGGTTTTGTTCCCATTTTTGCCTATAGGCTCGACTTTTGAATTTATTTTAGTCTGCATGCATACTAAATCGCTTGCCGGTATTATCTTTGTTGCTCCTTTTCATCATCCCCTGCATTTTTTCAATTCCATGTCTGCTTACAAGTATATTTTTACCTTCTTCGCTTTCCTTACCTTTTGGATTCCGCTTTTTTCACAAAATGAATCCACTCGCCTTTCCCATTTTGAAAAAGTGGCTAGCTGGTCTGTTGCAGATTTAAAAGAAACCTGGAAAAAAAATAACATTCCACGCTCTTTTACACCCATTAAGTATGGGGTTGACGTCTATGAAGTTATTTATTACTCCACATGGATAAATGGAAAAAGCATTTTGGCCTCGGGGGTTTATTTCGTGCCCACAAATTGCAAAAAATCTGTTCCCTTGGTTTGTTACAATCATGGTACTCAAATTGTAAAAAATCGCGAAATTAAACTCAGCGGGGAAATGGCGATATGTGTAGGTCTTGCCACCGATGGTTATGCTGTTGCCTATCCCGATTACATTGGACTTGGAAAAGGAGATGGTTTTCACATTTATCAGCATTCAGAATCAGAGGCGATTGCCTCTATTGACATGTTACGTGCAGTGAGAGAATTGAATCCGCAGATCGAAACGGTAACAAATAATCAGCTTTTTTTAACTGGTTATTCCCAAGGCGGACATGCCGCTATGGCGCTTCACAAAATTCTTCAAAGTCGATACAAAGACGAATTTCAAGTTACGGCATCCAGCCCCATGTCGGGAGCCTATGATTTATCGGGCATTCAAAGTGAAGTCATGCACCAACCTTATTCACATCCTGCCTATTTGCCTTACCTTTTAAAAAGTTATAATGAGGTGTATTCCTTTTATCCCGGCAACCTTTCCTCCATATTTA
>JAYSVQ010000273.1:0-1813 GCA_043718485.1 Bacteroidota bacterium | reverse complement strand
TCCGCTTCGCTCGACTTTTCTTTGTCGAGAATATGTTGACGCAAGAGTTCCTGCAAGTAATCTTTATTTGGGTCGATGTGTTTCATGAACTTTGCTTTTGTGAGTAAGCACTCATTTTGGTCGCGAGAATATTTTCGAGTTTCGTTTTTACTCTTTGGTAATAGACTTTCAACTGCTCAACCGGTTTGCCGACGAATTCTGCAATTTCAGAATAGGGCCTGTCGAGGCTTCTTTGAAGAAGCAAAATCCGCTGCCAATCTTCCAATTCGCTTAGCGCTTCTTCAAGCAGCACCATCATTGGATTTTCTTCCTGGTCTTCGGAATGGTAGTTTCGAACCGATTCATTACTGATTTGCTTGGCTACCTTTCGCTCAGCGGCTAAACTTCCATCAAATCGTGATTCATCCAATAAAGATTCTGAGAAGTTGGTGAAGGATAAATTTTCCTCTATCCTTTTTGTATCCCGATAATGCCTTCTCAGAAAATTGCAAAAGACAGTAAATAAAAAGGATGAAAACTTTTTTTCGTTTTCAAATTCATAGTCATTAATCTTCTCAACTACCTTATATAACGTTTTGTAAACCATGTCCCAGGACTCATCTTCGTTTAACTTCCAGGAAGCGATTCCATATCCATAGAGCTTCTTTCCATACCGTTGGTACAGAATTTCCAAGCCCCTTTCCCCATGTTCACGGAGAAGCCGATAGGTCTCGATTTTCTTCCATTCCTTCATTCGCTGATTTCCGGTGTAGGTAGAGGATAAGCCATAAGCGTAACAGAAAACGGGATTAAGTTCGTAAAATTTTGATAATTCAAGTTTTTTAACTGTTTTTGACCCTTTCTTTTTATCAAAACCTTAAGGGAAGTGCTTCAACAAAGCCGTATTTCGTGGATAGTCCTCAGCTTTATTTGCGCAGGGCTGGTTTGGTTTTTTCAATCTGCAACCAACAATGATTCGGATGGGGACAGTAGATATTACCTGTTAAGCGCCCAAAATTATTTAAAAACCGGAGGCCTGGATTTATCCAATATCATAAGCTTTGAGGAAAGAGGAAAATTGAATCAGGCTGGCAATTGGGAAATTTTTCAAAAAGGTGATTTAATATTGAATTTTTTTCCGCCCGGACCGGCAATACTTTCTTTACCTGCAGCCGGAATCGCAACGCTGTTGGGGCATGATTTTTTGGATGATGAAACGGATCGATTGTATCAACGGTGGATAGCTGCCGTCCTTTGTTCGCTTATTTTATTATTCACTTATCTTACGGCAAATATTTTCTTGCCGGGATTGCTTTCGCTTTTGTTGGGTTTGGTTTTAATTCTCGGCTCACCGGTATCCAGCAGTTTTTCTTTAGCCTTATGGAACCAAGATTTTTCACTTTTATTCGTTTGCATTTTATTGTTTGCAGCCTGTAAAGAAATCTATTCTAATCAAAAAGTGCTGCCTTCATGGGCCTATGCTTTAATTTTTATTTTGGGCTTTTCATGTCGCCCTACCTTTGTTTTGTTGTTTATCCCCTTCTTTTTTATTTTGTTGAGCCTAGATGTTCAAAGAGCCTTACGTTGTGCGGCCCTTAGTTTAATTTTTCTTTCTTTTTTTATCGTTTTTTGTTTTCAAAATTATGGAGAATGGCTTCCGGATTATCATTTGCAAATGCGAACGTATGAAGGTACAGAAAGACAATCTCGGTGGGCTAGTGCAATTTGGGCTTTGTTATTTTCCCCGGGTCGGGGCCTCTTTATTTTTTCTCCTGTTTTGGCGTTAGGATTTTTCTCGATTCATACCCTTTGGAGAACCCAAAAGGGGCTCACA
>JAYSVQ010000272.1:0-5177 GCA_043718485.1 Bacteroidota bacterium | reverse complement strand
AAAAAAGAAAGCAAATCAAACCATTGATAAAGGTGAAAATCGATGTTTTCTTAGAAAAAATGCCAATAAAAAAATAATTTTTATATCAATAAAAAGGAATAAATTAGATTTATTTTTTTACCAACCCATAATTTATTTTTATGAAACCACACATTTCATTTTTGGTTACCCTTATCGTGATAATGGGAACCCTTTCATCATGTAAACCCGAAAAAGTAGGCCCCAACGGGGATGCTGAAATCGGGATGCAAAAAAACGGAGGCCTATGCGTTTGCTCAGGCTACCATTTAGAAAACAACAATGGCGAGTACAGTTGCCCAGGGGGCTCGGGCACGATTAGTTGTGACAAAGTTGTGCCTTGTCCTTGCCCTGCATTGGCAATCCCGGCAGGAAATTTTAACAGCAACCTTTACAAAAAGTTTACTGAGGCACTTGCTGAAAATGACTTGCCAAAATTTTTCAAAGGTTCGAAATACAAGCAAGTATTTCCAGGGCTTGACCAAATGCCGGCTCTATTAGAAAGTTTAAGAGAAGGAAAAGCTACCATTGTTGCATACACACCAATGGGGACCTCTCAATTGCATTATTTCTTTATACCCGTTCTTCCCCAAGGGATTCAATACACAATCAACCATATTTTATATGCCGTTGATTACGATGGGTGATTAAAATTAAACTTAAATTAGGAAAGGGGCATTCGTGCCCCTTTTCATTTTAGGAGATTATGGCGTAACTGTAGGAGCTCCGGGTTGACTGCCCGATTCCTTTTGGACAGGCAATTCTTCTCCGTTTGATTTTACAACGCCTAATATTCCCACAAAATCTCCGCTTGTTTCGGTCAGGCCTTTTTCGGGAAGAAAAATGCGACTAATATTTCCATCTAGGTAAAGCGCATCTCCGCAGGCTAATTTATCGCGAAACAAACGGGCAAAATTATAAAAGCTAACGAGGTTTCTTGAAATGACAAAAACCACATCACCCTTATTGTTAACCCCTACTCCACTTCTTACGTGCAGGTTTTCTGAACGAGGGGAAAAAGAGGGATGCAACTCTCCATTTATGACCAACATAGGGCCGGATTGTGTGGCGACAGTGGTTTGAGGTTGATCTTTGGAATATTGGTGACTTTCAATAATGCCTGCCTTTGCTTCTCTGTTTAAATAAAATACACCATTGGGCAATAAATGAAAGTTACCCTCGCCTTCTCTCAAGTTTAAGTCTGAAGCAACCGTACCCTTTTCAACATGCAAACCGCCGGGAGAAAAATTGCTTGAAAAAATTCCCGCATTGGTAGCGAAAACCAACTCTTTATTTTGCTTTTGAAGGTCTAACTTAAGGGATTCAAAATTTCGGTAGGGTGCCCCACTTTGGTCTTTCCAAAAAAGTTGCAAATCTACTTTTGTTGGATTTAGAGAAACGACATCAAAACTAAGGCCTCTATAACTGACTAAGTCATGACGCATTCCTGCATCACCCAACGCAATTGGTTTTTCACACGCAGTAGTTAGGAGAATGCAAAAGAGTGCAAAACCGAAAACAGGCACAGTAAAAATCTTAGCCATGAATTCAAAGTTACAAAAAGGGAAGATAAGGTTACGCAAAAAGATTGAACTGCCTCATTTTCAGCTAATGTCCCTTTTTCTTAATGCTGGAAGGGCAAAAGTTAAGACCAAATAGGGAAAAATCATGGCGCCACCCGAAAAGAAGAAAGCAAGAATAAAGGCAATTCTCATTAGGCCGGTTGAAACGCCTGCGTACTCTGCCAAACCCGAACACACGCCAAATATTACTTTATTCGATTCAGATTTGGTTAGGCGTTTTGTTGCGTAAGATATTTCCTCAAAAGGCCGTGGACCTGTCTTTGCCGAATTGTCATTTTTCTTGCGGAGCATGGTAAGTGGAGGAAAATTAAGCGATGCCTTTCCCCAAATATTTCTCAAGAATTTTATCTTTCCAAACAGTACCGTTCCGAGTCCCAGAATGGCCGCTAAAATTACGGCAGTGCCGGCCATTCCAGAGTTCAATCCTGCAGCCCAAAGAAAGGCGGCTCCCCCACCCACTAAGGCAAGTGCGCCGGTAATTAAAAAAGCAAAACTATTGCTCTTTAACCTTTGCTCGGCCTTGCGTGTTTCGTCGGCCTCATTGCCATGACTTCGCATTTCTGAGCTCGCACCGCTTATGCTGGCATGAAAATCTTTGAGGGTTTCTTTTTCCATGTGTTCCGCTTACGAATCTTTTTAAAAAGTGTTGAGAGAATGAGGTTAAAATTAAAGACAAAAGATAGGAATTTGGGCCAAAAGACCTGCAAAATTATTCAAAACACAGAAATTCAGGCAAATTCGAAAATACCCTTCTCTGTAACCACATAATTCAGGGCAACGTCATGGCTTTCAATTGGCAAACCGGTTTCAACAAAACCCATTTCAAAGCACAAACCAATCTTTAGACAATCGGGTGGGAGTTTTTTCAAAAAGGCATCATAGTAACCCTTTCCATACCCCAAACGATTTCCAGATTTGTCAAAAGCCAACAGGGGAACGATAACTATATCTGTTAAAGTGAGATCAGCCAATTTCTCGTCCATGACTGGCTCCGGAATTCCCCATTTATTTTTTTTCAGCTGAATATCGTCGTGGTAGAGCACGTGCTTTAATTGATGGAGAATCGGCAATACAATGGGGATGGCAATAGGGGTGCCCTTGACTTCATAGAACTTTCGAATGAGGGAAGTATCAGGCTCATGAGTTTTTTCGATAGAAAGAAAAAGATGAATTTGACGAATTTCTCTTTTACCAAAGCGTTTCATAAAATGCGCTGAAATCTTTTTGGATGCTTCTCGCACAAATTCTGAATCCAAGGCTTTCCTCTTTTGCAAGACCTTGTCTCTAATTTCCTTCTTTAGAGCTTGTTTATCCATAGGTGAGAAAAATCTAGTGGAATGCAACGCGTATAAAGCAATTCAAGGAATTCCATTTCTTTTCCGGGCGCAAAATAAGTGAGGTCATATTTTCGCTCCTGGGGCTTTCCATCCGGGTTCAATGCCCTGTCTAATTCGAGCGCTGCAAGAAAGGGTTTTGGATATTTATTTCGAATACTCTTTTTGATTTTCTTCTTCAAGCTTTCCATAAACTTTTTCAGCCTGGTTAATTGAGCCTGCACATGATTTGACAGCGTTGAGTCAATTGTACCCGCATGCTTTTCCAGCGTTTGAAAACTTTCTACCATTTGTGCCTCTACAGGCTCAAATTCATTTGAATCCCAATACTTGGCATACAACTTCGATTGCCAGGCCTCCAATCCGAGTGAAAGTTCGGCCAATTGAATACCGCATTGTTCCATTTGTTGCAATTGATCCGAACCTAAAATGCTGGCGTTCATTCTTGGAATGAGAACAGGGTAATCAACTGAAAAGGCTCGAAAAATATCTTTGAGTTGAAACCAATAGGCGAGTTCTGCCCATCCCCCAGAATATACAATATTAGGCAATAGGAATTCCTGATACACTGGCCGAAGGGCAGCATTGGGACTAAAACGTTCAGGGAATTGTTTTGCGCAAGCTTTGATTTCATCTAAACTCCAACTATGGCCACTTTCAGTAAAAAACTGTCCCTCCTTTAAAAGAATCCGTTCCCTTTTTTCATTTGTTAAATAAAATAGCGCTGGCTTTCTAAAATGCAATTGCAAAGGAAATCCTTCATTTTCAAGCCGAACATTTGTTTGCAATCCTTCTTTCTCACAAATCCCCATTTCCAACTCCTTCAACATTATAGGAAGAAATGCTTCCTTTAAATTCCTATCATCAGGGTCAAGAATGACAACCCCTTTTTCTCCCAACCATTCATTCCACAATTCCCGAAAGGCCCGACTCCAGGATTTTCCTTTTGAGTAAATAGCGGAAAAATGACTGCGCTGTGGATTCGAAAAACATTCTTCAATTTCCTTACCTATCACATGCCTGCCGGTTGCTGAGAAAAACTCGGCTTTGTAACGTACAAATTCGGTTTCGGAAGTAAAGAACTTTCTGACTTCTTCATCATCATGATCTTCTGAAGCCAACCAAAAAATGGGAACAAAGTTTTTCTCTTTGTTCGTTTCTGTCAATTGCGCTGCAAGACGAATGACGGACAATACTTTTTCAGCTACAAACAAGGGACCACCAAAAATGCAAAGCTGATGACCGGTTGTGAGGGTAAATGTATTATCCCTTTCGAGTTTCTGGAGATTCAATTCAAGCGCAGGAGAAATTTTCAATCCCTCATATTGGCTGCGCAGAACTTCAACTAATTTCGTACCCGAAAAAGCAGGACGCTTCCTGTTTTGAATAGCCGCTTGAATACCCTTCTCATTAGGAGGAAAAGAATAAAAGGCCTGTAAACTATTATCAGTCTGAAGGTAGGCATCCTGAAAATTTTTCCGGGAGGGGCTCATTTCCTTTGCAACTTAAGAATCAAAATATCGAGCGAAAGCAGAAAAAGAAAAATTCCACCTAATAGCCCGCCCATAATTGCGGGTTCCCAAATGATTAGGCCGCCCAAAATGCCCAGAATTGTGCCCAAAAGTTGAATATAGACCAGTTGGTCGCTGGTAGCCGACCACACTAATTTCTCTAATTTTTGCTCATCAAAATGCTCTAATTGCCTGAAAAGAAGTTCGCGAATGTCAATTTTTTGCAGAAGGTCAAATACGACTTCCATTAAAAAATCTTCAAGATTTTTAGATTTCGCCTTGCTCCATTCTTCAAAATCACCTCGATTTGCATCTAATTTTTCCAGGCCTTCATTCACCAATCCGGGAATGCTGTTTATTAAATTTTCCTTCATTTCTTCGTATCCACTTTTACCAAATTTTCGATACGCGCGAAACAACATTCCCTTAATACCTGAACCCACATTTTCCTCAAGTTTGGTATCGATTTGGCCGGCAAGGCTATCTCGAATTTCCTCTCTTCCTAAATAGTCTTGAATTTGAAGGGTGACCAAATTTTTTAACTCGGTTTTAAAATCCTCATCATTTAAAAGATTGTGAACGCCTTCTCTTAATTGGGAATTGAAATGGCGAATAATTCCGGATTGCTCAATTTTCTGTCGAATTAAGTTCTGGTTCAGAATGTACTCATGCATGCCGGCAGCCAATTGATCCAATATCCTTTCTCTTTGAGCCGGAATTAGGCCCTGGCC
>JAYSVQ010000271.1:0-5179 GCA_043718485.1 Bacteroidota bacterium | reverse complement strand
TGCATCCCCAAATGGGTCAATGTATTTCTGGTACACGGGTTCATGTGGTGGGGTCTTGGTGGGTAACAGTACGAGTCCAATTGTCGTTTCGCCAAATGCCACAACAACCTACTATGCAAGGAAATTCTCTGGAAGTTGTTTCAGCAATACCTGTGCGAGTGTAACCGTAACGGTGAATCCGGCTCCGCTTCCACCGCCAGACGAACCCATCGTAGGAACGGACCCATCTGAAGGAACGAGAAATGCTATTGAAGTCAGTATTTTTCCTAATCCGACAACCGGAATGGTTTGGGTTAACTTACCGAAAGGAAATGAGGAGACATTCAGCGTTCGATTGATGGATCTTCAAGGTCATGTTTTACAAAAATTCGAGAAAATTCAAGGCAATCATGAATTCCAAATTGACCTGAATTCTTATTCAAATGGCCTATACTTCATAAAGGTTTTTGAAGGAGACAGAAAAAAGGTAGTCAAGGTTATTAAAGAATAAAGAAAATAATACAGAATAATTTCGGCGACTTCCCATTGGTTAAAGCGTATATACTTGGCACTTTTGATTAAGAAATTAAAGCCAGTATATACGTCTTTTTCCGTTGGGCGAGGGGCACTTCATCTCCATTTGACATCACCAAAATACCGCCATCTTTCGCAACATACTTTTTTAGGTGCTGCATATTGATAAGATGGGAATTGTGAACTCGTTCAAAACCATGATTCGAAAGCAAAGACTCGTATTCTTTGAGTGACTTTCCGGAAAGTATTTGTTTACCACCTTGAATAAACACCCTTGTGTAACTACCGTCACTTTGAAAATGGATAATTTCATCAAGGTCGAAAAGGGATATGTTATCTGCACCCGGCACAGCTAATCGTTTTTTAGAACCCGAAATCAGGTTGCTCATCAATGCTGCTACATTAGGATGATTCTCTGAGGTAGAATGAGAAAGTACCACCTTTGAAATGGCGTCTCTGAAATCTTTTTCAGCTACCGGTTTGAGTAAGTAATCAACTGCACTAAACTTAAAAGCCTGAAGGGCAAACTGGTCGTAAGCAGTAATAAAAACAACCTTAAAATTTTTGAATAGCGTGCGGTCCAAAACATCAAAACCGGTGCCATCACCCAATTGAATATCCAACAACAACAATTCGGGGCGATGTTCGAGTATTGCATTCACTCCCGTTTGAACACCATCGGCTTCGCCTACCACCTGAATGGGCAATCCTGAAAGGTCAATTAACTCTTTCAAAGAAGCTCGGGCTTGCCTTTCATCGTCGATAATGACAGTCCTAATCCGATTCATTCTGTTTCCAATAAATTTTTACACGCAATTTCGAAATCAATTTTAGTACCCTCAGCCTCCCCTTCACTACCATATAGATCTGTAATGGAAAAGGAACCTACTTTTCCCAATTCTTTATTGATCAATCTAATTCTGTCTTCGGTTACCGAAATGCCTATAGAATTCTGATGACTAAGCTTTTGCATTAGGCTGGATTTTTCCCTCCCTATACCATTGTCTTGTACGGTACATTTTAACATCTTTCCCTGTTTCACAATCACCACAGAAATATACCCCGCTTTTTTGGAAGGCATAATTCCATGCAGAATCGCATTCTCCAAAAGAGGTTGAATGAGCATGGGCGGAATTCCAATATTAGATTGATTGTCAATGTCTTGACAAGAAATTGAATACTCAAACTTGTTTTCAAAACGCAAAGAATTGAGCTGCAAATACATTTCTAAAAGATTAACCTCCTCTACTAATGGGATGAAGAATTGGCCGGAAAACTCAAGTATTTTTCGAAGCAAACCGGATAAAATTGAAATATAATTCCGTGCAGAAAGAATATCCCCTTCAGCGTAAAAACCCTGGATGGAATTGATTGCATTAAAAATAAAATGCGGATTCATTTGGAGCAAAAGTGCCTTTTGCTCCAATTCAATGAGTTGTTTTTCAAATAGACTTTTTTCGTTATCTGCTTCCAGTTTTCGCTTCTCCAACAAATGTTCTTTTTTTACATTTTCACTCCTTAACCTCAAAATAAAAATGACAATGCCAATTACTAGCGCAGAAAAAAGAATAATAAACCACGTGCTTTTCCAAAAAGGAGGATGGATAACAAAAATCACAGTTTTAATTTCTGAGGCCAGCCCGCCCTTGTTGAGGGCTTGGATTTCAAGTGTGTATTGGCCGGGAGGTAACAATGAAAAAGTAAGGGAAGTTTGTCTGGTTTCCCGCCATTTATCCTCTTTTCCAAATAATCTATACCTATATACAATTCTGCCAAGGGATTGAAAAGAAAGGCCGGAATATTCAATCTCTACAAAATTTTCATTGTGTGGAATAGAAATTTCCTTTACAAAACTTTTTTCAATTCCGTTTACCTTAAAAAACTCAAGATTAAGAATGGGGTTCTGATGAAAAAGGATTTTAGTGTGGGAAGGGAAAACCAATAAACCTGAAGGGGTCGCAGCAAATACGGTATCATGGCTCACATACACGTCATTAATTTCTTCAGAAATCAGGCCATCCTCCAGGGTATAATTTCGAACACTAGCCTGACATTTATCATTCATATTTGCCATAGAAATTCGGCTTAATCCCCTTGCCGTAGCCACCCAAATATTGTCTTTCTCATCTATAAAAAGATTTCGGCATAAATCACTTGCTAACCCCGTCTGTAAAGAAAAATGCAAGGCCGTATCAGCATTAAAGCCCACCACACCATCACTGGCCGTACAATACCATATCCATCCACTCCTGCTCTCCTCAATATCTACAACCCTTTCACTAAAATCAATACCCTCAGAAAAAATCGGAATTTCTTTCCCTTTAACGAATAATTTTAACCCATAACTCCCCCCTGAAAAAATGCTGTCTCCGTCTAAAAACAAAAGTGAATTGGTTCTATCAAAAACCAACATTAAATCTGGCACCCACTCCCAAAGGCCTGAAGCATCTCTGTTTCCTTTTGTTTTTAAACTAAAGGCTCCCCTCGCGCTTGCTGCCCAATACTTTCCACTAGGGTCAATGACAAAATCTTTGTTGCTCAGTTGAAATGTTGTCTGAGACAAAATATTTTGAAAATGTATTCCCACAAGGTCATCAGCCAACAAAAATCCACCCTTTTTATCCGGGTGAATTTTATAGGTTCTACCCAAGGGTGATTCAATGGTCAAATCCCGGAAAGGAAAAATTTTGCCTGAAACAAGCACATCATACCGAAACAAATCATAGCCGGTAATCAGGGTGTCTGTACCGTACCCTGAAACATTAAAAATATTATCCGATTGCAGGCCGCCCATTTGGTCCCAAACCATAATTTGAGGATTAATACTAAGAAAAAGTCCATGCCCTTGGGTTCCAAACCATGTATTTCCTTCCCTGTCCGTAAGGGTGTTTGTAACGGACAATTTCTTTAGCGATATTTTTTTTACTTCAAACGACAATGTATCAAAATGGTAGATACCATTCAGCCCAAATAACATGATACCCGCCTCGGTATCCTTATTAATACCTTGAAAACTTGGATAACTTTCCTTCTTTAATACGAGAGAGGTAAATGGAAAAGTTTGGGTGGAAATTTTTACCAATTGATTCGCATTCGTTAAAAAAACTGAACTCCCAAAATTGACTAAGGGCCTGCAATGACCTGAAGCCGTGCGTATCGACACCGGAAATCGGTACATTATTTTCTCACTTTCTGCTTCAATTATTTCATCTTGCGTTACAATAAGTACTTTTCCACCATATAAAAAAGCGCCTAAAATAACTTCATTGGGGTCAACATGAGGGGGGACAAAGACGCAACTTTCTTCACCAGAATCTAATCGGGTTATGGATAAGGAATTTATAAACCAAAGAATTCCACTTTCATCTTCTAACATGTCACCACAATATCCATGAATGAGGAGGTTTCGAAACAATGAGGAATTTTTTCGACTCCGTATCACTCCGTTTTCTAATACAGACGGCGAACCCTCAAAACTGAGAAACCAAATTCTTCCCCGACTATCTTCTTTTATATGAAGAATCTCGTTATCTGAAAGTCCTTGTTCCGTGGTAAAAGCAGTAAAGGAATAACCATCGAAACGAAAAGCACCATCTGAAGTTGAAACCCAAATATACCCTTTGCTATCTTGCATCACATCATAAACGGTTCGACTTAGATTTTTATGCAGGGCATTCAGGTTCAAAAGGGCCAATTCCTGACAAAAAGATGGCTGAAAATCACATAGAATTAAAACAAGGAATAGAATTTTGATTGCCCACTGTTTCACCTAATTACTCTTTGTTTTGGAATGAAAGGTAAGAAAAAATCAGGGACTTATTTTAAGTCCCTGATTTCCAAAAAGTGAATTCCCTTTGCGCTTAACTGGGAAAATTTGTCGGAACAGGGCCGATGCCCATGAATTTCGGATTGATAGGCGAAAGGGATTTCTATTCAATAACTACTTTGGTACTAATCTTTTCGGTCAATGTAAATACCAACAAATAGTAGGTTCCACTTGCAGGTTTTTCGAGTTCAATTTCTTGCCAATTCTCAATTGCTTCATACACCTTTTGGCCAAGCGAATTAAACAATTGAACCATGATTACTCTTTGCTGGGGAAGTTCCAATTTAAAGGTTCCCGAGTTGGGGTTGGGAATGATTTTTAACCCTTTCAAATTCGAAGTTTCTAATCCTGCAATCGTAAAATTAAAGGAAGAAGAAGAAGATTCGCATCCATTGCCATCGGTCACGGTTACCGAATAATTCCCGCTTTGCAGCGGGGTATAATTCTGGGCAGTAGCCCCGCCAAGTATCCCACCATTGAGATACCATTGATTTCCATTGCTTGCACTCGAATTGAGGCTATTGCCGGTTTGAGAAATTACCGGCACAGGGGGAAGGGGATTGACCAACACATTTCTCACATCTGAAGTGTCGGCACATCCGTTGCTATCTGAAACGATCACAGAGTAATTTCCTGAGCTAACTACACTAATGTTCTGTGAAGTCTCTGTATTACTCCACAAAAAAGTTGTTCCACCAGAAGCACCGAGAACGGCAGTATCTCCATCACAAATCGTAATGTTTACGTTGGGTTGAATTACCGCCGTGGGTCGGAGATGAACAACAAAAGTTCCCTGTATTGTATCCCAGGCATTCTGATTCGAAACAATTAGAGTAATGG
>JAYSVQ010000028.1:0-2811 GCA_043718485.1 Bacteroidota bacterium | reverse complement strand
TAGAGCGCAAAAGTTTCTGAACTGTCTTTGTCAATCGGGATTTTTGCGATAATTGCTCCTCTTGAAATTAGGGAATCGAAATCGGCTGATGCATTTTCCGTTTGCGATGGGTCTATTTTTCCTTTTTGGTTTGGATTCACTTTTTCGCCTTCACAAGCCCAAACAAGGGGAATAAGGGTAAGACAAAAGATCAGTTTTCGCATAGTTTGTAAAAGATGAAATCAAAGATTAAAAAAATGTAGAACAAAATCTTGTTAACCTTTCAGTATTCAGTGTAAAAGATTAAAATGTTTTAAAAGAACCAACTCAAGTTCAGCAGGGGAGTAAGCCAGGCAAATTTAATTCCCTTTGTCACGTCATCAGAAATGCGGTCATTCCCGCTTTCCTGATTGAGGTAGGTGCGTTTCTTTTCATAATAGAGCGCAACACCTGTTTCTGCCGAAATATTTACGCGGGGATGAATTCGAAAATCTAAACCTGCAAATCCTGCTACACCTATTTGATTTATGCGGGTAGAAGTTTCATTTTCTGCATCTGTATCATTGGTCAAAACACCCAGAGAGTCGTAGGTTTTGGTATTGATTTGAGAATAAGTAAAGGTATAACTATCAGAGTAGTATAAGTCAGGACCTGCCAAAACGGTAACCTTGCCAGCCGTTTTTCTGGCTTCGTATCCTGCCCTCACCTGCATCAAATAACTGGTTCCCTGCGAGGTAGTTGTGGTTATGGTTGATTTTGAAGTTCCCGGGTCGTCGACATCTATTTTTCCTAAATTTCCTTCCATGCTTGGCGAAACCCGAAGGCGAAACGCGCCTTTTGGAAAATGGAATTTATAGGTTAAGGATGGCCTGAAGCTAGGTCTTAACAATCCTGCAAAATCAATTGCGATTTCGTTTCTTTTGAAATTTAAGGTATCGGTTTCCTGGCCAAAACAGGGGCTTAGGAATGCGCAAATCAAAGAAAGGAGGCAAAAAAACGGTTTGCTGTGCGAAATTGGGTGGGTGCTCATGGGCCTAAATATTGCCAAAGGTAGCCCTAATCCGGTTTTGGATGAGAAAAATGGCTTGATTGACCTTGGATGAATAAAGTTCAAGATTTGGTTTCCGGCCCGTATTTGGGGCGTACTTTTCTTAATTTGAAGGCTAAGCCGGAATTTTGGTTCTGGGCTTGTTTGCTTAAGAGGTCTTCCCGTTTACTTTCGTATAGGGCTGATTAATAGCTTTTTAGTTTGATTGCCTGAAAAGTGAACACTTTTGGCAGAAAATAGGCTGAAAACTAGGCTTCCTTTTTAGGTTACTTCTTACCAAATTCTTACATGTATTTTTTACCAAATTCTTGTCTTATGTAAAAATTAATTACCTGATAACCATTTAATTAAGCATTAACAAAGAAACATTTTTTCCTTTTTTTACTTTTTTTCTTGCATCCTCAATTTTATTGTTCTATTTTCGTATTAAATCTTACATGAATAAAAAAATATATAGGGGATTAATTTACCAACCAAGTGGACGCCACACCGAAGTGGCATGCTGTTCCGATCGGGTCCTGTTTTAAACGCAGGGTCCTGTTTTCCAGGGGGTTCTAAAGGGATTTTGGAAAGTGATCCTGATAGAGAAATCCGGCTCCAACTAGCAGGAGGCCCTCTGAAAGAAAACGAAACGTACGCTGCAGTCTTCCAGAAATGGAAACTGCAGCTTTTTTTTTACATCCGTAGGGCCATGTTAGAATTTATAGGTATCCGATAAATGAGTGCTTTTTTAAAAGTGTACTTATTCAAATTCCATCCCATTATCTTTATCCTGCACTGCATTATGCGTTTTTGGGTTCATACTTCCCTTTTTATATCCCTTTTTACCTCTTTGGGCAATATTTCTGTGGCCCCAGCTCAGGTAAAGTGGATGGAAGGTCGGTGGACAATCCTTAACGGTGAGGACCATATCGCTGACCAAAGGTCCATTCGAATGCGAAAATTCAGAGAATCCGATAAATACAAAAAGCACACGCTGGCCTGGAATTTTAAAAAAGATACTGGTTATTTAATCGAAGAACAGTTTTGGAGGGTTGTACCTCCTGAATCTTTAGACAAGAATTACAAGTCATTTGGTTACAATGGTGTCATCTTTGAATGGATTTGGGAGTCAAAAGATGAGATAAAAGTCTTTAATGGGGATACTTTTAAAGAATATAAAATAAGGTGGTTTGGAAGTAATAGGCTGGTATTCAAGAGAGTATATAGCAAGAAGGCAAAATTTGAAAAGCTTTTCCAGAATCTTTCTAACCGTTGAGCCCAATCCTGCTAATTTTGCGCCTCGTTTAAAAGACTATGACTTCAATTCGGAACATCGCAATCATCGCTCACGTTGACCACGGTAAGACTACACTCGTAGACAAAATTCTGCATCAATGTAAACTCTTCAGGGAAAATCAGGAAACCGGCGAACTGATAATGGATAATAATGAGCTGGAGCGTGAAAGAGGAATTACTATTTTTTCTAAAAACGCATCGGTTCAATATAGAGGCACCAAAATTAATATCATTGATACACCCGGACACGCCGATTTTGGAGGCGAGGTAGAAAGGGTGCTTAACATGGCAGACGGTGTGGTGCTCTTGGTTGACGCCTTTGAAGGCCCAATGCCACAAACCCGATACGTGCTTTCAAAAGCCATTTCAATGGGACTAAAACCTGTAGTGGTGGTAAACAAGGTAGATAAACCCAATTGTCGCCCCGATGAAACCCTCGATGCCGTTTTTGATTTGATGTGCAACCTCGAGGCTTCTGAATCCCAACTCGATTTCCCGGTCGTGTA
>JAYSVQ010000270.1:0-1818 GCA_043718485.1 Bacteroidota bacterium | reverse complement strand
ACCCGCAGATAAAAAGAAATCAGCTCGGCTAATTATTTCAAAAATCGTATTGGAGCATTTACAGCAATTAAATGTCGATTTTCCGGAATTGCCCGAAGAACAAAAAAAACAGCTTGAAGAAATGAGAAAAAGCCTCGAATCAGAGTAATCGTGGATTTCCTTGCTTTTGATTACCTTCACATCATTGCTGAACAATAATCTCACCTAAGCGTATTCTAAACTTTCCTTTTTACTGCCCATGAAAATACTAAGCCTTTTTTTCGGAACGCTATTTTTTACTCCCCTGATTTGGAGTCAAACTTCTTTGGTTTATGTGTTGGAGTTAAAAGATGAGATTCACCCCTCGAGTTCAAGGTACATTGACCGGGGCATTGATGCAGCGGAAAAGGCAGGCGCAAACCTGGTGCTGATTCACATGAATACCTATGGTGGGATGGTGCAGTATGCAGATTCCATTCGTTCGAGAATTATGGATTGCAAAATTCCGACTGCGGTTTTTATTGATAAAAATGCCGCTTCTGCGGGGGCTTTGATTGCCATTTCTTGCGATTCTATATTTATGACGCCCGGCTCGTCTATCGGGGCGGCAACGGTTGTAAATGGCGGCACGGGTGAAGCGATGCCCGACAAATACCAATCGTATATGCGCGCCACCATGCGGGCTACGGCAGAAAGAAAGGGACGTAATCCAGCGATTGCTGAGAAAATGGTTGACCAAAATCTGGAAATTCCCGGACTGAGTGAAAAAGGAACGGTAATTACATTTACCCCTTCTGAAGCGATGCTTCATGGATTTGCAGATACTATTTTGAATTCAAGAGAAGAAGTTATCAATCATATGGGCCAAAGTGGCGCCACCGTAATCGTGTATGAAAATACTTGGCTTGAAGGGTTAATTCAATTTTTGATAAATCCTGCCGTCAGCGGCATCTTGGTGATGCTTATTTTCGGAGGCATTTTCATGGAATTCAAGGCCCCTGGATTTGGGTTTCCCGGAATCGTAGCCATAGTTGCTGCAGTCATTTTCTTTGCTCCGCATTATTTAGAAGGCCTGGCACAAAGTTGGGAAATTCTTATTTTTCTAGCCGGCATCACCTTAATCGCTTTAGAAATTTTTGTTGTTCCCGGGTTTGGCGTTACCGGAGTTACCGGTATTGTTTTTGCAATATCGGGTTTGGCTATTGCTTTGATACGAAATGATGTATTTGATTTTACGTATGTCTATTTCAATGATGCGCTTCGCTCTTTTGCCATTGTCATGGCTGCGATGGCAACCTCAATTATAGGTGTGGTTTGGTTGGCAAAATTTGTTACATCCTCAGAAAACAAGCGGGTTGCTTATCCATTTGTTGACAACAGCACCCAGGAAAAATCGGAGGGCTATGATACGGTTCGGCCAGAAATTGCAGAAATGGTCGGTAAAGAGGGAATTACCTTGACTGACTTAAAACCCAGCGGTTTTGTAGAAATTGATGGCAAAAGAGTAGATGCAGAATCTGAAGGCTCTTTTATAGAAAAAGGAACTCAGGTAAGGGTATTAAGCATGCGAAACCTAAGTTTATTGGTAAGGCGAATCTGATTCAGGTTTTTCCCTAAGTTTGTTTCCATGAAAATATTAGGCGTAATACCCGCACGGTTCGCATCCACACGTTTGCCGGGAAAACCCTTAGCCCTAATCGGTGACCAACCGATGATTTTGCGGGTGTATAATCAGGCCTTGCTTGCGACCCAATTAGATGATTTAGTAATTGCCACAGATGATGCCCGCATTTTAAAAGTGGTTGAAGAAGGTTCAGCAAAAGGGGTACTTACAAAAAC
>JAYSVQ010000269.1:0-1818 GCA_043718485.1 Bacteroidota bacterium | reverse complement strand
AACGGCAAAGCGAAACTTTCTCAGAGGTTTCAAGGATGCTTCCATCTTGGCGTTTCAGGATGAATTTTCCTTGAACGCGGATGGGGCCGTTTTCCACTAATTCGAGGACTGTGGCCTCATTTTCTGGTTTCGGCCCGGCAGCCGCAGCATTTGCAAGTTTGTATTTCAGCGCACCGGAAGGGCAGTTTTGGATGGTTTTGATAATTTCCTCCGGGCTTGCGCCGTTCACATTCACCCAGGGCTGGGCTTTCACATCAAAAACCGGTTTCAATCCCCGGATGCAATTCGCGGAATGTTCGCAAATATTGGGATCAAAAGTCACGCTGATTTTTCCATTGGAATATTCCTGGATTTTTTTGCTCATATTTTTCTTTTTGGTGATTAAATGAATTCAAAAGTACCGTTAGGTACGACATTTTGGTAGTAATCAACAATTTCCAATAATCAAAGTGCCGTCAGGTACGACATTTTTCTACATTCTCTATTTCCACAATGCTTAAAAATGCCATCCCTAAAGGGATTTTCGCTAATGTTGTCATTTCTTTTCTACCAAAATGCCATGCCTAAAGGCATTCAATTTATCGTTTTTTTGCGACAAATTTCATGAGTGCAATGCAAAGTACTCTTTTAAGTTTTTCCTGGCGGTTGATTATTCAATTAGTTTTGTAAAAAAAACGAATCATGTCCCAAAATCAAAAGAAAACTTCGGGTAGTTTCAAAGAAAAGATTGAAATGGTGGATCAGTTTCATCAATCCTTCCGCATTCCACGGCGCGATTTTCCGTCAATTGAACCCGATGCGGCCATTTTTGAACTTCGGCACAGGTTGCTGGAGGAGGAAAACAATGAATATCTGCAGGCTTGCCGCGAGGTAGATTTGACCGCGATTGCCGATTCAATTGGTGATATGCTGTATGTGCTTTTGGGAACGGCGGTCAATCACGGGCTTCAAAATCACCTGGAGGCCGTTTTTGATGAAATTCACCGCAGCAACATGTCAAAATTGGATGAAAATGGAAATCCGGTGGTCCGGGAGGATGGAAAAATCCTGAAAAGCCCATTGTATTTCCGTCCGGATTTGAGAAAATTTTTCGATTCAAAATAGTTTGATCATCGGAATATCCGGTTTCAGATTTGAATTTATGTCGTTCGCCCCAAATGTTTGGCGGGTCCGTTTCAAGCTGTTATACTTGTATTGTGAGCAAGGGCTAAGGGTCACACCGAAAGCCTCCGATCTTTGAAAATCCGGGTAAAACCGGATGCAACTCGAACCACCGGAAACCCCGGTATCAACTGCGGCGGAAAATCCAACCGTTGCCGGCAAGGCCGCTGCAGAATCCTATCCCCTCCAAACCGGAGTCAATCCGGTTCTGTCCCGGCACACAATTCCACGGTTGGCGCTCACAAAAAAACTTTTTTTACGGTATGGAAATGGGCAGTTCAGTATTTGGACGGCCTTTTTTTCTTTTTATACTCAATGGTTTATCCTGAAAAATTCACAAATTTTTCGGAGCAACAGGTACAGGGTTGAGGAAGAGGGTTTATGAATAAAACAGTCTTAATATTTTTTTGAAATTTATTTCAATCTATTTTTCGCAAACAATTTTCTTGCGTTGCATGTGAGGGATTTTCAATTTTGCTTTGGGGAAAAATTGCCTGAAAAGCCGTGGCTTTTTATTTTAATTTGGATATATTACGGTATTTGAATTATAATGGATTATGGATGGGCATGACTCTCCCTGTACGATTTGTTCGTTTGGGTTGGGAGATGCAGGATTTCAAAGAGCGGTCAGATTGTTTTCAGGTCAGGCATTTCTCA
>JAYSVQ010000268.1:0-1819 GCA_043718485.1 Bacteroidota bacterium | reverse complement strand
AGCCATTTTAATGTTTGAAATTCGATCCTGAAACGTAAAATATTCCAAAGTTTTTGACCCTTTTGTTCCCGCGATAGCAATCCAAATCATGGGTTGTGAATACGGACCGCTCTCTTCGCTTGCCTCAGCTGTACCTGTAATTCCAATTCCATAATCGCTGTTGAAATTTTTTTTCGCGCCATAGGCTAATGCTAAAGCCACTTTTTCTGAGACAATGCCATCGGTTTTGAATAGGGCAGAATCAATTTCTAAAAGTGAGGTTTTGATATCAGGATGGTAAGGAATGATGCCACCTTTGAAAAATTTAGAACTACCTGAAATCGAGGTTAACAATGAGGATAATTTTCCGCCGGTACAACTTTCTGCGACCGAAAGACTTTTTCCTTTTTCGCAGAAGGCGTCATTTAAAACCGCTTCAAGATTTCGCTCGTCTTTGCAGAAAATATAGTTGTGAAATTCTTTTTCAATAATGTTTTGAGCCACGTCGAGAACTTCTGTTCCATCATTTATATTTTTCAACGATAACTCCATTTTAACCACCGCAAAATCTGGCAACCACGCAATGTTAATTTGAGAAGGAAGGCTTGGCCCAATTTTTTTAAAGCGTTCATTAATTTCAGATTCCGGAATGCCAAATGTCTTTATTATCCGAATCGGAAATTCGTTTTTGCCAAATCGTTCATACAAAACAGGTACAACCTTTTGCATGAGAATTTGCTCCATTTCTCTAGGCACCCCGGGCAGTGCAAATAGCAGTTTTCCTTGTTTTTCAAATTGCATTCCCGGAGCTGAACCGATTTCGTTGCTTAACAGTTTACAGGAATCAGGAATGAAAGCCTGACCCCGCATAGAATCATTCATCGCACGATTTCTTTTTGCATACCAGGCCTCAAGTCTTTGAAGTGTGGCAGCATCTAAAATCATTTTTCCCTCAAAAAAAGAAAGCAGAACCTCTTTGGTAATATCATCTTGAGTTGGGCCTAAACCTCCGGTTGTAATGACCACATCGGCATGTTGCAGGCAGGTTTCAATTCCCATTTTTATCGCATCTGGATGGTCGGCTACCACCAATGTTAGAACCGTTTTGTAAGCAGACAAGCGCATTTGTTTTCCAATAAACGCAGCATTTGTATTGGTCGTTCGCCCCGAAAGCAATTCGTTGCCAATGCTCAAAATGCTTACCGAAAGAAGCTGTTTCATAATAAAAAGGTGCGAGTACAATATGAATTCTTCAACAACTTGAGTTGAAAATGGAGAATAGGGCAGGTGTTAATTTTTTTCACTCGACAGTATTTTGCTTTTAAAGGTTGGAAGGGGCAGACTATCAGAAGGCGATTCTTCAAATTCATTTTCAGGGGAGGGCTGTTTTACGCTATATAAAAATAAGTGAATGGGACTTTCCTCATGGTGAAAATGTTTTTCGAATTGCAATCCACTTTTCTCGGGATAGCGAATAGGTAAAGCCGAAAAAATATAATTGCAATTCAGGTCAATTAGGGCAGGCCCATTTAGTTCAAATTGCATAAGTGAATCCTTGCCATTCCAAATTAAAAAAGTACCCAGATCATCGTCTTCTTTTTCGCCAACGTAGAAAAAAACTTTATTTCCAGAGTAATCATATCCCCTTTTGTAGCGTGCATTAATTTCAAGTTGTTTTTCAATGGCTTTTCTGAATTTAGCTTTGTAGAACAAAGGATAAAGGTAATAATATCCATCAACGGTATAAAAACCATTGAACTCAGAAATGCCGGGGAAAAGGCCCACAGAACCTACCCTGTACCCATTTTGGGGAAGGTTTATAAAACCTTTTACTTCCTTG
>JAYSVQ010000267.1:0-1825 GCA_043718485.1 Bacteroidota bacterium | reverse complement strand
GAATTCAGAATCTGCCAATTGGGGAAAGTAAAAGTCCTGTGTTGAGTTTTCAAGCCGTTTTTTGTATTGATGACCGTGAGTGCTCCTTTCGCAGAAATTTAGAAAAAGTAGATTCTATTTGTGAAACATTTGGAACGCCAGGTCATTTTAATTTAGCTTTTTTCTTTAAACCAGAGCATGGGAAATTTTTGACAAAGGTTTGTCCGGCGCCAATTCAACCAAAGCATGTAGTTGAGGAAATAGATAGTCGCAATAAACATATAACCGATCTTTTGCTTCACAGGAATACAAATTCCTTATTTAGAGGATGGCTAATGAACCAGGCGTTGGGTTTGTATTCTGCGGTGCAACTCATCTCTACCATTTTCCGACCCAAAATGAATGCTTCGATGGTTCATTCCTTTCGGCATTTGGATACCTTGGCAAAGCTTACCATTGAATGTAATAATCCCGGACAAACAGAAAATGGACTTCAAATCGGGTTTACCGTTGAAGAAATGGCCGAACGTGTATATGAAATGCTCCTAAGCTTAGGTCTAAATCAAAATTTCGCTGTGTTGGTTTACATCATTGGGCATGGGGCAAGTAGCGTAAATAATCCCTATTACGCCGGTTATGATTGTGGCGCATGTTCAGGACGGCCAGGTTCGGTAAATGCGAAGGCTTTTGCATTTATGGCAAACCATCCTCGTGTTAGAGAAATTTTGAAGGGGAGAGGTCTAGTTATTCCAATTGAAACTAGATTTGTTGGTGGTTTGCACGATACAACGCGAGATGAAATTCAATTTTTTGATGATAATTTACTTAGTGTTATTCAAGTAAAGGAACATGAAAAAAACCTAATTACCTTTCGTAATGCTTTGCAATTAAATGCAAAGGAAAGGTCTAGGCGGTTTTTATTATTAAATACAAAGGAGAGTCCCGAAACCCTCCATAAAAAGGTAATGAAGCGGTCTGTTTCATTATTTGAGCCCCGACCTGAGTTGAATCATGCAACAAATGCAGTTTGTATCGTCGGTAGAAGAGCGTTAAGTAAAAATCTCTTTTTGGACCGCAGATCTTTTTTGAATTCATATGATTTTGCACTTGACCCGAAGGGTGACTTTCTGTATTCTTTATTAACTGCTACCGCTCCGGTTTGTGGGGGTATTAATTTAGAGTATTTTTTCTCAAGGGTTGATAATCAAAAATTGGGTGCAGGTACAAAATTGCCGCATAATGTCGTAGGCCTTTTTGGGGTGGCCAACGGAATTGAAGGTGATTTAAGACCTGGTTTGCCAAGCCAGATGATAGAGGCGCATGATCCTATTCGGTTGTTAATTATTGTGGAACAAGAACCAGGGGTTGTTAAAAATGTAATTCAGCGAAACGCACAAACCTACGAATGGTTCATAAATGAGTGGGTAAAATTGGTAGTGTTGGATCCGCTCACCCTTACTTTTTTTCTGTTTGAGGGGGGTGATTTTATTCCTTATTCTCCCCAAAAAGGTGAAACACCTGTCTTGGATGATTTGAATTTAATATTAGAATCAACTGAATCTAATCTGCCGGTTTTTATGTTATCGCAAAGGGCATGATTCATTACATCCATTACTTCATTTTCATTCCATTCATTGGATTTTTATTGAGTTTTTGTATTCCAAAAGCCAAAGAAAATACGATTTCGTGGATTTCTTTTTTAACGGTTGGCATTCATTTTTTGGGAGCCCTTTGTTTTATTGCCCTGTGGATTTTTCAAGGGATGGAGCCCTTGGAAATAAAAGAATTTGTCGTTTATCAAACTGAAGGATATGAGTTTTTTGTTGATTTTGATTTTGATAGAATA
>JAYSVQ010000266.1:0-5231 GCA_043718485.1 Bacteroidota bacterium | reverse complement strand
TAAATGATTTTTTTCGGATCAGTGCCGGATCACATTTTCCGGATTTATAGAGTTTATCGATTACCTCTGCTTTTATGCCTTCTACTTCTTCATGACCTGTATATAATGAATCGGGGTCCTTTATTTTTCCCGTTTCATAATCCTCTGCCGGAAGCCCTAATGATTTTGCCTTTAGCCTCAAATTAATATCCTTTGTAACTAACACTACCTTACGGTCTTTTGTGTCACTTGCCAACTTTAAAGCGGTCGATAATATTAAGTTGTCTGCCTTACGGTCGCTTAATGCAGTTTCGGAATCATAATCACTCTTGTCATTCATCAATACCCGAAATTTCCCTCTTGTTTTCCCATTTAGAGGAATCCAACTATGAAGCATATATTTTCCAGATAGGTCATCGAGAAAACGAATAAATTCTCTTGCTTCAAAATTCAGGGTGTCGTTTCCTTTTTTAAATGTATCTAATTCTTCTAATACTGTAATCGGAATCGCTACATCATGTTCCTGAAAATTCATTATCGAATTATGGTCATGAAGGATTACAGAAGTATCCAGTACGAAAATGGTTTTGGCGCGTGAGGTTTTGGTCATGGTTTTATTTGTTGAATAAGGTATAAAGTGCTGCCTTACGGAATTATCCTTTTTCCACATGGGTCTGTCCTTTTTTAGGCCCTTATATTCCCAATCCCTTGCTTATGAATGGGTTAATATGAGTTTAGAATTATGGCCACCTAATTTTGGGATTGCCTATTTTTTGTTCTTAATAAAAAGGGATGGTTTACATTTTACTTTAAATTATGCCTAATTCAATCCAATCATAAGGAACCATTGTTAGGAAATTTTGCGCCACAGCTAAATCAAGCCATAACCCGGTTTAGCTAAGGATTTGGCCCGCATATTTTTTAATTTGCGAAACCATCACCCAAAAATGAAAATCATTCACATTGCAGACCTTCACTTAGGAAAGCGCTTGGAACGTTTTGAGCGTCTCCCGGAACAAATGGAGGTGTTAGATGAAATTGGGAAAATAATTGAAGATGAGAATCCCGATGTAGTGTTGGTTGCAGGTGATTTGTTCGATACTTTTAATCCGCCTGTTGAAGCTACAAATTTGCTATACAACCATTTGGCCAATTATGCATCTGCTGGGAAACGAGCCGTGATAGCCATTGCTGGAAATCACGATTCCCCGGACCGAATCGAAGTGCCAGATGTTTTTGCAAGAGAGCTGGGTGTTTTTTTCGCCGGGTATCCACAATCGATTTTGCCTGTTTCAAAAACAAGATCAGGCGTTGAAATTATAAAAGTTGAACCGGGTTTTGTGGAATTGAAATTGCCTCGTTGCGAATTTCCTTTGCGCGTAATTGTAACGCCATATGCAAATGAAATGCGCTTGCGGCAAGACTTAGGCCTAGATGATGATGCCGCTGCCTTGCGTGAAACGCTTCAAAAGCATTGGCAAGTCCTCGCCGAAAAATATTGCGATCAAAACGGGGTTAATATTCTGCTTAGTCATCTTTACTTTATGCGCGAGCATGGCGAGCCTCCCGAGGAACCTGAGGGTGAAAGAAGCATTCTCATTGGGGGGGCGCAGGCAATTTATTCTTCAAATATTCCAACCCAAATTCAATATGTTGCACTTGGGCATTTGCACCGATTTCAAACCATTGATTCGAATCCATGCCCAATTGTGTATTCTGGAAGCCCTTTGGCCTATAGTTTTGCTGAGGCCGGTCAAAAAAAATGTGTGGTTGTGATTGAGGCCGAGGCGGGCAAACCCGTCAAGTATCGGCCTCGGGAAATTGAGTCTGGAAAATCACTCGTGAAGAAAAAATTTAGTAGCGTTTCTGATGCACAAATGTGGCTTACACAAAATTTAAATTGTTGGGTTGAATTAAGTATTGAAACCCAAAATTTTATTTCTGCAGAAGAAAGAAAAATATTGCAACAGGCCCATCCCGGTATCATTAGCATTATTCCGGTTCTAATGAATAGCAATGCAGAAATTAAAGCGCTTGAATCTCCGAATCCTTCAGAAAGTATGGAGTCTTTGTTCATTCGTTATTTTAAGGAGAAAGAAGGCCTGGAACCTGGTGGAGAATTATTAGCCCTATTGAAAGAAGTACTAAACGAAGAAGGAGCGGATGAATGATTCCATTAAAACTTAAAGTTGAAGGTTTATATTCCTATCAGGAACAAACAGAAATAGATTTTACGCGGTTAACAGCAGCCGGAATTTTTGGCATTTTCGGTCCCGTTGGAAGTGGAAAATCAGCCCTGCTTGAAGCCATTACCTTTGCCCTTTATGGCGATACCGAAAGGCTGAAACCTGGCGGAAGAGCATATAATATGATGAATCTTCAATCTTCAGAATTGTTAATCGATTTTGAATTTCGAACCGGCATAAACCAAAAATTTAGGTTTGCGGTTAGAGGGAAACGAAGCAAAAAAAGATTCGAAGAGGTCAATACATTTGAGAGAAAAGCATATCGTGAAGAGAACGGGGCTTGGGTACCGCTCGACCACACAAATGCGGAAAAGGTCTTAGGCTTGAGCTATAAAAATTTTCAGCGCACAATTATTATTCCGCAAGGCACTTTTCAGGAATTTTTGAGCCTAAGCGGCACCGAAAGATCCCGAATGATGAAAGAATTGTTTGGCTTGCATCGGTTTGAATTATCTAAAAAAACAGGGGCATTGAGTCAAAAGGTTGAAATTGAGCTTGGCACATTAGAAGGTCGCCTTCAGGAAATTGGAAATGTTGACGAAACCATTTTAGCAGAAACCGAAGAAAAAATTCCAATATTAAAATCAGAAATCGCTCGCTTAGATGAGGAGAATCAAAAGTTGAGTGAGCAAAAGGCAAAACTAGAAAGTAAAAGAGACCTGCATAAAAGATTAACTCATGCTGAATTGGACCTCTCCAAATTACTCGGTGAAAGAGAAGCCTGGGAAATAAAAAAATCAGATATTGGAAAATATGAAAAGGCTTATTTCAGGTATTCTAATCCTTTAAGAAATTATACGCAAACTGAGTTGAGATTAAAGGAAAAGGATGCCGAATCTTCAGCACTGAAATCAATCCTCGAAGAAAAGAAAAAGGCCCTTCTTATAAAAGAGCAAACCTTTTCTTTATTGCAAGATGAATGGAAGAAAAAAGAAGAAACAAACAATAAAATTTCCCTGTTAGGTGAAACGGCAAAAATGATTGCCGAGTTAAACAAGGAAAAGGAGTTTGCAAGCACATATGCAATCAAATCCCAATTCTTATCGAGTCAACAAAAGGAAAGGAAAGAATTAGAGACTCGAATTGAAAAGCAAAAGGATGAGCTGCAAGGAATAAAAAAGGGTATTCCGGATCTCATTCACATGCAAGCCATTTTGGAATGGTTCGGCAGAAGAAAGCAATTGGAATCCCAAATGCAAGACCATAAAAATTTGAGGCAAAAAGCAGAAGCAGACTACACTCAAGTTCAAACCCAATCATCCGCTTTTTTAATTGATGCCTTTGCCCAGGTATTAAAACAGGATGAAAGCATTCCACATGGTATTGAGCCTGCTCTTTTTATTACAAATAAAATGAAGGCAGCCGAGGAATTCATTGCTGCGCAAAGGCATGAATTTTTAGTCTTGAATACACGAAAAGAATTATCTGTTTATTCAGATGCCCTTGTTGAAGGCAGTCCTTGTCCCATTTGTGGTTCCATTCATCACCCAGACAAATTTAGCGAACAAGGGATTTCGCTTGCACATGGAAAAATTGCTGACCTCATTCAACGTGCAGAAAGTAAACTTCAGAAATGGAGAGAGATTCATACAGAAAATGCCCGTTTTGAGGAATCCGTTAAGGCCATTCAGAAAATGATGCTTGCCAGATTGCATGAAGAAAAGTTAGTGGCTGACCAGATGAAGGAACATTTGAGGAATTTTATTTGGACCGACTATTCAGTTGAGGATGAACAAAAATTGCGCACGCTAATTAAAGATGCGCAAGCGATGAAAATCGAATTAGAAAGCAAAGAAACTTCCTTAGATAAATTGACTGACCAATTACGCATGACCGTGGCTACTGAGCGAGCAAAGGAAATGGAAGTGAACGATGCAAGTTTGGAGTGGAATGGAAGCAAAATTCGACTTGAATCCATTCAAAAAAATATGGGGACTAATCCCCCAGAGGAATGGCTTATAGAGCCTGCAGCGCAATTATTGAATCGAGCCGCTGCGTTGAAAAATGAATTAGCAACCTTAGAGGCTAGTTACGGAGAGGCAGATTTGAAAGTGCAAAAATTGAGGAAAGAAAGTCAGGATGCTGAGGCGCTAAGTCTTGCATCGGAAAAGGTAAGGGAAGACGCGAAAAATGAATTTATTACCTGCCAACAAGAATGCAAGGCCATGTTGGAGCAAGACCAAATTTCTTTAGAGGAAGTAAAAAAATTACTAGCTACTCCTTTAGATATCGAGGCAGCCAAGGCCAACATTAACGCATTTTTCACCTCATTGCAATTAACCCAATCGCGGGTGAATGAATTAAAGGTTGAAGTAACAGGGAAACCCTTTGATGAAAAAGAATGGGATATGATTTTGATTTCAATAGAAGAAAAGAAATTGGCCCTTTCTCAATCCCAGGAGCAAGTTGGAATTCTTTCTGAGCGCTTACGGGAATTCAACCAAAAACTTGTGTTAAAAAAGGAGCTTTCTGGAAAATTAGAAAGCATAAAATTGAGAAAGGAAAGTTTGAAAACCCTTTTGAAATTATTTTATGGTAGTGGGTTCGTCAATTTTGTGTCCTCAATTTATTTACGGGAATTAGTAAATCGGGCCAATGTTCGTTTTTCTGCGCTCACCCGAAATGCCTTGAGCATGGAATTGGCTGATGATAATGAATTTTTGGTTCGAGATTATTTGAATGGTGGCCAAACGCGCAATATAAAAACCTTGTCGGGTGGTCAAACTTTTCAAGCTGCTTTATCTCTTGCACTTGCACTTAGTGATTCTGTTGTTTCACTTCAGAAAAATAAAGAAAATTTCTTTTTTATGGATGAAGGTTTTGGAACCCTTGACAAAAATGCATTGCATGATGTTTTTGATTCGGTTTTGGCCTTAAGAAAAGAGGGTAGGGTAGTGGGCATTATTTCTCATGTCGAAGAGCTTCAACAAGAAATTCCCTATTACATTAAAGTGAATAATGACCCTGAACGAGGAAGTCTTTTACAGTTTTCGTGGGAATTGGAAT
>JAYSVQ010000265.1:0-5252 GCA_043718485.1 Bacteroidota bacterium | reverse complement strand
TTCTCATCTTGTAACTTAAGCCCTGTTTTGGCTCCGGCATTTTCTGGTCCCTTCTGACTTTCCACCTCTGGTTTTTGATTCATGTAGGTCCCACATTTTTCAAACACGAGACCTGAATAAAAAAAGGATTTATCTATCGCCAACAACTCTGTATGCAATCGCTTTACAACTTGGGGCTTGATCTGGTTATGCGTTGACAAAATTAAATGAGCCAAATACCAGGAAAGGACTTTTCCCTTTAGGTTTCGTTCAGCAAATTCGTAACGTTTAGTTATTTCAATATTCTTATCTGCGAAAGGGGCAAAACCATTGTCTGCAAAGTTGAAATAGGTAACAAAACGATCAATATAAGTAAGGTATTCCGGCATAGGCATAAGCTCATCTTTTTCGAATGGACCGCGAACTAAATCATCTTCCATGACAGATGGCAAACGACGAAGTTGAAGGTCATAACCCGCATCGAGCCGAATAACAGGCCAGGCAAGTAATGCAGCCGCATAGCCGAAGGTAATTTTTGATTGAAACCAATCAAAACTCTTTTTTGCTCTTTCATCGGATTTTGGCAAAGTATTCACCAGCGTTTTTGCTTTGCTTTTCTTTTCATACAATTCCATTTCCCAAATGTCTATGAGCACTTCTTTGAAAAAAGCGGAATCAGGTATACCGGAAATTGAAATTTGATTAAAAGAATACAATACTTCATTTTCTTTTGCACCTACACCGGAAAATGCGGGTTTACTTCCACTCATGTCAATGCCTAACTCAGAGTCAGGCCAGACTAAAAGGGGAATACTTTTATCCCCAGAAGTTAATATCACCTCATCCAAACCCTCGACAGTGAAACTAATGGAGGCTGTACCTGCTTTGGCCTTTTCTGAAAAAGTTTTTACTTTTTCATTCAACTTATATTTATCCTGAACAAGGGTTACAGATGCCTCATTCCCTAATCCATTCACTGAAATTTTGCAAAGCTCCTGCGCATACAGAGGCACAAATACTAAATAAAAAATAGCTACAGAGAATACACACTTTTTCATTTTTTGCTATTATTTGAAATTCACCATTTTCAAAAACTAAAAACCTAAAGAATTATTTTATCCCTTGTTACTTAAATCACAATAATGCTTATAAAATAAGGGAATAGTGCGAATGCCCATTTCAAAATTAAAAATACCATAGTGCTCATTCGGGCTATGAATGGCATCTGAATCGAGTCCAAACCCCATTAAAACTGAATTTACGCCGAGTACTTTCTTGAAGAGAGCAACAATAGGAATAGAACCTCCTTCACGGGTAGGAATGGGCTTTTTTCCAAAAGTTTGCTCCATGGCTTTACTTGCTGCTAAAAATCCATCACTGTCAATGGAGGTTACAACAGGCTCGCCCCCATGATGTGGTTTGACCACAACCTTAACGGTTGGCGGTGCAATTTTCACAAAATGATCTGTGAACAATTTGGTGATTTCCTCAGAAGATTGATTGGGTACTAAACGCATCGAAATCTTTGCGGATGCTTTACTTGGCAAAACGGTTTTTGCCCCTTCTCCAATGTACCCGCCCCAGATTCCATTCACTTCAACTGTCGGGCGAATACTTGCCAGCTCGGCAGGTGTATATCCTTTTTCTCCACGGGTATCGGAGATTTCTAGATTTTTGCAATATGCAATATGGTCATGGCCACGTTTCGCTAGCTCTGCTCTCTCTTCATTTCCCAATTCAACTACATTATCATAAAAACCGGGAATAGTAATTTTGCGATTCTCATCTTTCAATGAGGCGATCATTTCACATAAAACACTGATTGGATTGTCAACGGCGCCACCATAGGTTCCACTGTGCAAATCACGATTAGGGCCGGTAACTTCCACTTCAAGGTAGGCCAAACCACGCAAGCCTGAGGTGATGCTGGGTTTATCATTTGCCAAAATGGAAGTATCTGAAATTAAGATAACGTCGCATGCGAGCATCTCTTTGTATTTCTCAACAAATTCGCCGAGGTTATTTGAGCCAACTTCTTCTTCGCCTTCAATTAAAAATTTAATGTTGCAATTCACCTCACCGATGTGGGTGAGAACTTCTAGCGCCTTCAGGTGCATATAAACCTGACCCTTGTCATCGCATGAGCCTCTTGCAAATATATTTCCGTCTTTTATCACGGGTTCAAAAGGAGGTGAATGCCAAAGGTCTAGTGGGTCGGGTGGTTGCACATCATAATGGCCATATACCAAAACCGTTGGCAAATGGTCGCCCTTTTTAACTTCGGCAAATACGATAGGGTGGCCTTTTGTCTGAAAAATTTCGACCTTATCGACTTTCAAATCCTCAAATTTCAACTTGAGCCAATCGGCTGCCCTTGCCACATCATTTTTATATTTTGGGTCTGCACTCACACTCGGAATGCGCAGAAAATCTAAAAGTTCATTTAAAAATCTATCCTTATGTTGGGAAAGATAGGCGTCAATTTTTGATAACATAGAATTGAAGAGTTGATGGTGAAGAAGGATAAAAATAAAGATTAATCCCTTTGCCGTATGGTTTGATTTTTATTCAAAATTGATGAGAATCATCAAGGATTGGCTGAAAAGGTCGGTAATGCCGTTTGCGAATCTTGTGTTTTTTGGAACATAAATATTGGTGAGACCCATGCTATACCGAATTTCTGGATTCAATTTCAGGCGTTCTCCATAGAGGTCAATTCCAAATGAGGAGACAAAGCAAATATCTGTGGATTCTGTTTTTAGCAGGTCAGGGTCATTTTTTACCTTCTTGGTACTCGCCATATTAATGGAATATTGAATTCCAAATTGAACATAGACGCGATAGGCCTTGTAAAAATTGGATTTGAACTTGATAACGAAAGGCAAATTCAAATACGAAGATTCTATTTTCTTGGTATTTATGGAATCCATCCCGTCGATTTTAGATTCAATAATAAAATCAAAATCCCTTTGCTCTAAAGAAACAGAGGGTGTGAACCTAAAATCCATGTTGTTCATGATTTTGAAGCTGGTAATCAAGCCGATATTGAAACCGGGCTTAGCATACATATTCACCCTTTTTAAGAGACTGTTTGATTCAGGGTCGATCAAATTGGTAAATGAGGTCATGTTATACCTGCCAATATTCATGCCCATGGTAAAGCCGAGATTGAATTTGCGTTTATCAAACGCATGAAACCGTTGGGCCTTTAATTCAGCGCCCAACATCCAAATTGCCACAAGGCAAATCGCTATTTTTCCAACACGTAGAGTGAACATATTCCGAAAGAAAGAGGAATGAAGTCTGTTTTTTTGAAACCTATTGTTTGGCAAATGCTTACAAATTCTATACCATTTGGGAAAGCGGAAACGGATTCGGGTAAATAGGAATACGCCGATTGATCTTTGGAAATCACTTTTCCAATTAAAGGCAGTATCCAATAAAAATAAAAGGTAAATAATTGTTTAAGGGGAAAACGGGAAGGCACAGCTGGCTCTAAAATTACGGCTTTCCCTCCCGGGCGCATTACCCTAAAAATTTCAGACAAGCCTTTTATTAAATCAGAAAAATTGCGCACTCCAAATCCAACGCAAACGGCGTCGAAATGATTGTCTTGAAATTCCAGATTTTCTGAGTCACCAACCTGCAAGGTTATAAGGCTTTCAATTCCGGCGGCCTTCAATTTTTTTCTTCCCACCTCAAGCATTCCTTCAGAAATATCAATTCCGATTACATGTTTGGGCTGCAAACGAAGGGCTTCAATTGCAAAATCACCTGTACCCGAAGCCACATCTAAAATTTGTGCGGGATTAAGAGATTGAAGCTGATTTATGGCCTTTCTTCGCCAGATTTTGTGAATGCCAAGGCTTAAAATGCTGTTGAGAAAATCATACCGGGGTGCGATGTTGTCAAACATTTCTGAGACCTGCTCTTTTTTTGAGCGGTCTTTGTCGCCGTAGGGTGTAATCGATGATGCCAAATGGAAATGAAAAAGTGCTTCTGGGCTTAGTTTTCGTATTTTTAGGGGTTCGCAAGTTAGTTGATTTCTGGCCCCTTATGCTTATTCAATCGGTAAATTTTTTAAAAAGTAGTCCCAAATTCGAACAATTGCCTACGGGCAATAAGGCCGAATTTGCTTTTATTGGCCGCAGTAATGTTGGAAAATCAAGTCTAATCAATTGCCTTTGTAATCGAAAAAATCTGGCCAAAACCAGTGGAACACCCGGAAAAACGCAGGCCATTAACCACTTTTTTGTGAATAATGCATGGTTTCTGGTCGATTTGCCTGGATATGGATTTGCTAAAGTTTCCAAATCGAACCGCAGAGCCTTTGGAGCCATGATCGAGACCTACCTGAAAATGCGCAAAAATTTGGTGTGCACTTTTTTGCTGATAGACTCCCGAATTCCGCCTCAAGAAAAAGACCTTAACATGATTGAATTTCTGGGTGAACATGGAATTCCCTTTTGTATTATTCTAACCAAAACTGATGGAATAAAACAAAATGAAAAAGCCAAAAATTTATCTCTTTTAAAAAATAAGATGTTAGAAGATTGGGAAAGTTTACCGCCTATTCTAGAAACCTCTGCAGAAAAAGGCCGTGGAATGGACGAAATATTGGCGTTTATAAGTGAGCACCTAGCCAATTATAAACCGGTTTAATCGACAGTTTATTTCTTTTTATAATAAGAGAAATCTGCCTTTAGGCGCTCGACAGGAATACCATTTATCAGGTGAGATTCAACAATTTCAGCCACATCTTCCATTTTCAGTTTTTGGTACCAAACATTGTCGGGATGAACCATAATACTTGCTCCCAATTCACATAATTCCATGCAGCCGGCGCGATTTACCCGTACATCCAAATGCAATTTCTTTTCCTTTACCAACCTTTTTAATTCATCGAATATTTCATTCGCTCCATGCTCAACACATGAACCCCTTGGGTGACCGGCAACCCTTTCATTCAAACAAACAAAAATATATCTGTCAAAGCGCATAGAAAATTCAACTTATAGTTTTGGGCAGACAAACATAAACTGAACAAGGCAGAGGTGATAGTGTTTAAATAAAAAGTATTTTTGCCCCGATGCTAACCAAGTACTTAAGTCTCGTAAAGTTTGCCCACACCCTTTTTGCCCTACCTTTTGCTTTGGTGGGGTATTTCTTAGCATCCTCTCAATCAGACACTTATGAGTTAAAAGTTCTTATTTTGGTGGTTCTGTGTATGGTATTTGCGAGAAATGCTGCGATGGGTTTTAATCGCTTTATTG
>JAYSVQ010000264.1:0-1841 GCA_043718485.1 Bacteroidota bacterium | reverse complement strand
AGTTCGGCAATTTTTTTCTCGGCTGCTTTATCACGGCAAGAAATCAGAGTGGCCACAAAGGCCAAGGTTAACAAGATGTTTGTTGTTTTCATTTACTTATTTATTTAATCCTTAAAAAAATTCATGTCCGATGGGGTAGCCATGCGGCAATATCAAATCATTAACTTTTTTTGTTTCCTCTTATTTGTGAAAGTAGCACATCAACGTCCTCCAACAGTTTCTCGGCCTTTTCTTTGGCATCAGAAACCACCTTGCCGGAAGGAGATTTTGAGTCCGATACGGGATTGGGGAACATTTCCTTTTCTTCAACCATTCCGTTAATAAAATCCTCCAACATCTTCTTGTACTTGTCAAGCCTTCCCGACAGTTTCTCGCGGGTGGTAGACCCCTTGTCGGGCGCATAAAGCACCCCCAGGATCGTACCAATAGCCGCCCCGGCCAGAAAAGTCATAAATGCATTTCCATTTTTGCTCATGGGTTAATTTTGTTTGGGAAAAACAAAGGTAAGGCAATTATCAATTTTTATAGCCCATTTCAACTATTTTCCTTCGAAAATTAGGGCAAATTAAAATCATTAAAGGAAAGCTATCGCGCCCTGATTATTTTATGAAATGGTCAAGATTTAATTGCACGGGAATTTGATATACTATATTTTCACAAAAAAAATTAAACCCAATTCAAATGAGCTACTACAAAACAATTGATGGAAAAAAAATGGACGGTGCAATTATTGAAGCAGCCGAAGAAGCCGTTAAGGGGTCCGGTGATGGTCGGATTTCAAAGGCCGATGCCGGGAAGATCTTGAAAGTTGCCATGGATGCCGGCAAGATTACCGACATAGAAAAGGTTACTCTTCAGCATATCCATAAAAATTACCAATGGACTGATGCCTCGGCCGCCTGGTTCAATGACGAGATTTCAAAATTATAGTTTCATTGGGGTCTTTCTGAAGGCCATAAACGAAAGACCCGAACCTGATAGATAAATAAAACCCGCACATGTGGGTTTTATTTATGAAATCCTCGGTTGCCTATTGCTTTCTTTTCGCCCTATTGAACTGAAGCAGCAAATCGGCTTTACCCGCCTTATTGATTCTCCATGTTTCCATAAGCGACACTGTGTCTATGGTGCCATTAGCTTTGGTATCAATCTCAGTTGCCCAAACAAGCACCCAGTTTTCCTTTTTATCGGTACTATAAACAGGCATCACGGCATCAATAGTGACTTTTACCTCGGTAAAGGAAGCCCGGTCTCTTTTCCATCGTGCCATCAAGCTATCAACACCCCTTATAACTTTATTGTCACTATGAAATGCCAGAATAGTGTCTGCCACCCAAGTTTTCATATTATCAAGATTATTTTCTTCCCAGTCTTTCCAACTGCCCTGCAGAATCATGGCCGAATAGGCCGGGTTGCCCATTTCAAAGGAGGAAGAATAGCCTACCCCGTAGGGAAGCGTAACTTTTGTCTGATTACCTAAATCTGACTTTTTTTCTTGGTTGCAAGCCACTATAAAAGAGGCTACTGTAAGTAAAGCAAAAAAAAATTCATGTTTGTTGGGTTAGGTTAGTAATGTATGAAAGTGCTTACTAAAGAATATTTACCTATTTCCAACCTTGGGTTCAAGGACTCTAACCCAACTCAAATCATGAAAGAGATTAGCGTAAATAGAGGGATAGTGTATAGGTGGAAAAGTGCCACTTTCGATTTTTGGCGAGCAACCAAGGTTCCAATAGAGTCCTCTTTTTTGTAATTTTGACCATTCAACCAAATTTTATTTTCCTATGAAAGCCCTAAAAAAAATCTTTGTTGGCCTTGGCCTTGTTCTCGTGCTTTTAGTG
>JAYSVQ010000263.1:0-5263 GCA_043718485.1 Bacteroidota bacterium | reverse complement strand
TCAATAATTTCAGCCTTAACGTCAACCGGTAAAGAAGGTACAATCCTAATTCCTTCTTTAGGTATATTAAGAATTATGCGTTCTGTATAGCCAGGATAAGTCTTCTTTGAAATGGCTGGAATTGAAATTTGACTTGAAACCAACTCCTTTGCCAACGCTTCAATTTTAATAGTAAAGGGCTCGCCTTTTCTAAAAATTCCAAACAATAAATATTTCCAAGATGAATCTGGGGGAATAAAAACGAATTCATTTCCTGAAATTCTGGTCAATTTTTCTACATTGAAGGTAAAAGGAATACCGTCTGCAATACAATCCCCATTTGAAAGATGAGAAAAATATGATTTTCCCTTCTTATGCCTTTCCAAAATTAACCATGGGTCTTGTTGATAGTATACACAAATATCGTAACCAATTTCACGAATCCGGTAACCCTCATCTCTAAACAATTCAGCTGCATATGGAAAATCCTGAACTGCCGAAATTTTTGGTTTCAATTCTGGAACCATTCTCCAAAGATCACCTTTGTAATTTGCCCCGATTTTTGAATTCAGGCCTGCATAATCGATGACGCGGCCCTTTGTCTTTCGTGAAATATGGCCGTGACCTGTTAAAATGGTATCCCCTTGTTCCGAGAATTGTTCAACGATACCTCCAAATTGAATTCGTTCTTTTTCAATAATTACGGCTTCCTCATTCATGAGTTTTACCTCCTTTGCACGGAAAAGCAAAGTGGTTGAAAAAGAGATACTAAGGATTAAAATCCCTGGCCGGAAAAAAAAGGGGTTCCCAAACAATTTCACTGCACTAATTGCCCCCTGAAAAAGAACCAATACCTCAGGTAAAACTTGATACCAAAGCATAACCTCATTCGGCTTATAAACCAAATACAATGAAAACGACGCAAATCCTGAAAAACCTACAATCCAATCTCTTCTAATACACTTCCGGCGAATTGAGAGCACTAAATCTAAGCCAAATGCCAGCGTAGACCCAAGAATCATTACCGCTCGCAAGGGAGCAACATAATAATAATTTAGGATGGGTAAGAATTCATTTGAGTGAACAGTACTTGTCAGAAATTTTGTTTGCGCAGAAAGCGGCAAGGGACCGCCAAATAAACTAAAGGTAATCGCGAAATAAAGTGCCAGTGGGAATAAGAAGAACAACACGATGGGCTGCAACGAGCGTTTTACGAAAACTAGAAAACCCTCATTTCTAATCGCAGGTAATGCCCAAAAAAATCCACATACTAATGCCAGAGGCACAGCATCTAATTTGGAAATCATTACCAAAGCCAAAAATGTCCAAAATGCTCTTTCTTTTTTGTAGAGAAAAGCCCAAATCAAAACAAATACAATTCCCAAATGAAAGCTAGTTTCCAAACCACAGAAAGCCGACCCGAATAGTGGAATACTGCCACTCGCAATAAATACCCATCCGAATAGGGCTTTTACCCATCCACCACATTTGAACAAATACAAAAATATGAGATGGAATGTAATTCCAATTCCAAAAAAAGACAACAAAATGATAACCCATTCAGGATCGGCGCCCATTGCAGAGATTAAGCCACCCACCGCTCCAAATAAAAAGCCGCTTAAGCCAAAAACGGGACCCTCATCCAAATTATAGCAAAAAAAACATCCCTGCTGAAAATTGTCAAAATATCGCAATACGAAACCGGCATCATCAAAGAAAATAAAGGGCCTCAATAAAAAAATTGTTGCTGAGAAGCCAAATCCTATAAATAGAGAAGCAAGGATAGGAGAAAACTTAGGGAGAGTAAGCCTACCGCTCTCCAAAAAGCGCAATACAAAAAATAGCAAGCAGGAAATGAGCCCTGAAGTAAAAATGTAATATCCTGGAACAAAAAATTGAAAAAAACTGCACAAAAGCAGGGAAATAAGGCCCGCTTGATTCCAATAATTTTTTAAACCTATCACCCGCTAAATTTAATGGAATTGACCACGTTTTGGTACTATTTCCTGTTTTTCATAGCGATTTTAGACATTCCGTAGGTCGGCCTGCTTTCCTTTAGTTTTCATTCCACAAGCGACGATGTTTCGCTAAATTTGCAATTCATGTCTAACGATCCAAAAAAATCCGGGCCAAAAAGAAACGCACTTGGTCGTGGTTTGAGTGCCCTTTTACAGGATAATTCAAGCCATTCTGAGGTGCCGGCCCCTCAAACAGATTCTGGCGCTCATTCTACCGTGGGTTTAGAAATTCCGGTCGGTTTAATTGAAACCAATCCTTTTCAGCCCAGATTGGATTTTGACCAAGATTCGCTTCGCGAATTGGCGGACTCTATTTTAGCCCAGGGTTTGATACAGCCCATTACTGTAAGAAAACTCGGCGAAAAATTTCAGCTCATTGCAGGCGAGCGCCGATTTCAGGCTACCAAACTAGCCGGAATCAAAACCATTCCAGCCTATGTGCGAACGGCCAACGATGAGCAAATGCTTGCATTGGCCCTCATTGAAAATATTCAGCGAAAAGATTTAAATCCAATAGAAATCGCACTGTCTTATGAAAGGCTATCTTCTGAGTTAAACATTACCCTTGAGTCAGTAGGTGAAAAAGTCGGCAAAAATAGGGCGACGGTAAATAATTATCTTCGACTTTTGAAGCTACCTCCTAAAATTCAATCTGCTGTAAGAGAAAACAAAATTTCAATGGGCCATGCCCGTGCCCTTTTGGGGTTAGATAATCCTGAAAAACAACTATTTGCCTATAACCAAATTATTCAATCTGATTTGTCGGTGCGAAAAATTGAGGAATGGGTTCGAGATTGGACGGAGCCTAAAAAACAATCTGCGAAATCAAAAGCTCAAGCTGCCAAAAAATCTGAATTTCTTCTCAGTCTGGAACGAACCCTTGAGAATAAATATGGAAATCGTGTGTTAATTAATCAAATCCAAGCCGGAAAAGGGGAAATTAAAATTACGTTTGACTCAACCGAAGATTTGAATCGGATTTTAGAGATAATGGAAATATGATGCATAGGCTTTTCCTGTGTTTATTCTTTTTTTCATTTATTGGCAGAGCACAACTCATTCATGCCCAAATAGTTGAAACTGAAGATTCTATCCAAAACCAATCCTTGCAAGATTCATTAACTGATATTGGAGGCAAGAAAAACACAAGTAACTTAATTTTTCTGGATGATACCGAATTGCCTGATACCACAGAAATTGTAAAGAAAAAGGAAAGAACACCCCTCACACTAAAAATCCCTATTTTCCTGAAACCTAAAAAGAAAGAGGAACCCTATAATCCAAAGGTAGCCTGGGTTCGATCGGCACTCATTCCCGGGTGGGGCCAATTGTACAATCGCAGAGCTTGGAAAATACCAATTATCTATGCCGGCTTGGGGGGTTTGGGTTTCGGATTTACAAAAAGTATTTCAAAATATTATTTTTACCGGAATTTTCATAAATGTGCCTTATATATTAATGATAATAATGATAGCACGACCTTTTGTACGATTACTCCAAAAATGATTGAGGACGGTTTTGATTCTGAATTAGAAGATCAATACCGAAGGGACCGAGATTCTTATCGTAGAGATGTGGACCGTTTTGCTATTTTTACGGCATTATGGTACACCCTCAATATAGTGGACGCTTATGTTGATGCCCATCTTCGAGAATTTGATGTTTCAGATGATTTAAGTATGAAAATTAAACCCGGCCTCAATTTTTTGCCAAGCATAGGTACTTTTTCTATGGGCCTCGATGTTTCACTCAATTTTCACAATCGAAAAGGCCGCTTAAATCAAAATCGATTCCATGAAAAATAATCTATCCCAGAAATGAATATTTTAATAATAGGGTATGGCAAAATGGGAAAGGCAATCGAAAATTGTCTGCTTTCTAGAGGGCACATCATTGCCGGAAGAATCGATCCGCCATCGGGAATGGAATGGATTGGGTTGGATTTTTCGCTTATTGATTGTGCCATTGAATTTTCTACCCCTGAAACCGGCCCCTCTAATATAAAAGAAATGTTGACAGCTGGAATTCCGGTAGTGAGTGGAACTACTGGCTGGTTGAGTCATTTGGATGAAGTAAAAGATTTAGTGAACCAAAAGCAGGGTGCATTCGTATATGGTTCGAACTTTTCACCCGGAGTGAATGTTTTATTTCGTCTGAACAGTCTGTTGGCGAATTGGATGAATGGGATGAGTGGCTATGATTGCATGATTGAAGAAAGACATCATCGTTACAAAAAAGACGCCCCGGGGGGAACTGCCCTTTCACTAGCTGATCAGGTTGTTGAAAACAATCAAAAAATGAAACGGTGGGGAAATGAAGAATTGAGCCATAGGGCAATTCATGAAGATGAAATAAGTATGGCCTGGTTAAGAGGGGGTTCAATTACCGGAGACCACACTGTTAGCTGGACATCAGCGACCGATGAAATTAGTATCAGCCACAAAGCCTTTAATCGTGAAGGTTTTGCAATGGGCGCAGTAATGGCAGCAGAATGGATAAAAGGGAAAAAAGGATTTTATAACTTTACCGACATTTTCAAAGAAATAATTTAACTACAGTAGAAACTTAAACCAGATGACAACCGAAGCTTTTCAATATTTATTTATTTTCCTTTTGCCTATTGTCGTGCTTTCCTTCGTCGGATTGGCAGGAATTTTTCATAAAGCAAGGCAAAATTGGTATTTGGCACTCATTCCTATTTTAAATATTTATGTTTGGCTACAAATCACCAAAAGGCCAAAATGGTGGTTGGCTTTAACTCTTATTCCGGTTGTGAGTTTTGTCATCGGCATCACCATGTGCATTGATTTATTAAAGGCCTTTGGAAAAGATAAATTTAAGGACCACGCGCTCATGATACTTACAGGGCCACTTTATCTTCTCTATTTGGGATTTAATAAGAAAAATAAATATGTGGGAATGGAAGAAGGAGGAAAATATAAGAAAACAGAAGGAAGAGAATGGGCTGATGCCATTTTATTTGCAGGAGCAGCTGCCCTCTTAATCCGAACCTTCTTTTTCGAAGCATTTATGATTCCAACTACTTCAATGGAAGGTTCCCTACTAGCGGGAGATTTTCTATTTGTGAGTAAGTTTCACTACGGTGTGCGAATGCCTATGGTGCCTGCAGCTATTCCTTTTATTCATAATCGTATCCCTTTTACAAATTTAAGGTCGTACTCTCCTGTTCCCTACCTTCCCTATTTTCGTTTACCCGGTGTAAAAAAGGTTGAACGAAACGATATTGTCGTTTTTAACTATCCGAA
>JAYSVQ010000262.1:0-1849 GCA_043718485.1 Bacteroidota bacterium | reverse complement strand
TGAAGGCGATTATAAAGTAGTAATGGTGGGCGAGAAACCCGTCGGAACCGAGAAAAAGGAAAGAACCGTTCACATGGTACTTTGGACTCCTTCAGAAGCACAGGAAGCTATGAGGTTTAGTGTAATTTATGAATTCGACGAATCAAAGGCGATTAATATATATGAAAAATACCTTAAGGAAGTAGTGGTTCCCAAAATTCCTAAAGGAGGAAAAGTCATCATTCACGGATATACAGATATTATCGGCGACGAAAACTATAATGAAAGATTATCCATTGCCCGTGCAAATGATGTAAGGCAAATATTGGAAAAGGGTTTGGCGAGTGTTGGAAGGGCTGATGTTACTTTTGAGGAATTTGGATTCGGAGAGGACCAAAATGTGTCTCTGTTCGAAAATAAATATCCGGAAGAACGGTTTTATAATCGTACGGTAATGATCGACATATTCCCAAGTCAAAAATAACGTAGACTTTACAATTCCTCGGAAAATTTGGATTATTTACCCAAATTAATGAGGGTTCAAAAGCCAAAAAATTAATTGGTTCTTAGGTTGAATGAACATCCCGGTTATTGCCGGGATGTTTGCATTTTAAAAAACATGTGAATCATGTAAGAACCAACAGGAGTCGTGTAACAACACTCGTTTGAATCTGGGTAACCTTTGTAGACAGATTTAATCATTCATGTACAATCAAGAAATTCAAGGGCATTCATTGAATGAACAAGTAAGACGAATGGGTGGCCCTAATTAATGTTTCATTTTTTTAAAATCCCTCTACGAGGTTCTTATGACAAAAAAAACTATTTTAATTGAAAAGGAAAAAACCAGGACAATGGGATTTGGTTCCTGTTCAATAGGGCGAGTGTTGCCTGCCTTGCCTTTTTCTTTTTTCCTTCGCTCGGCAACCATTCTCCTTCTATTGCTTTTTTCTAAACCCGCATTTGCGCAAATACCCGCATGCGATGCAACGGTACCTTATTTTAACCTGAACCTAACAGGCAGGCCTGATAGCGTTTGGTATTCACCTCCTGTTCAAAGGCAGGGTCAGTGCTGCGGAATTCAACCATTGGGTAATAATGGGTCGAAAAGTCCACAATGTGTAACTTTTGAAGTTACCCTTGATAACAATTCAATCGGACTGATTTTTAGCATTATTTCTGGTTCAAAGCGGGATTGTGAGAAAGGTTCTAAACCCGCCATATTATTGGTGGATTGTATAGAGCAATCTTGTGATTCCCTCATTTGTTTAGGTCCGGGCGTCCATTATGTTACCTATTGCCGAACCAAAAGAAAGCAGAATATTTTTGAAATAAAGTCGGTCCCACGACCTATTTTTCCATTGAATGGTTCTGGTCGCGACTCTGTCAGAGTAGGATGTTATAAAGACCTTTCTGTAATCGGATTAATCCCAACTTCAGTAACCTGGAGATCCATTTTCCCGGGCGCATCAGGTGCACATAATCAATACTTATCTACGACAACAGGCTTAAGTACACGCTTTACTCCAACACCTGGGGCGCCTGCGTACATTGATTATGCTATTTGTGGTTCATCATCTGCTGCCAGTTGTTACCCAAATCAGATTTTTTGTGATACAATTCGAATGTATGTTTACAATCGACTTACAGTCACGATTACACCCAATCCCGCCTATTACACAGGTACTGGAGTTTTATTAACCTCGCATCCTGCAGGTGGAAATGGTGTTTATACCTACGCTTGGAGAAATCCTCAGAATACCCTTGTTAGTGCAGCATCAACTTGTTTTGCAACGAGTTCTGGAACTTATACTTTACTGCTTAACGATGGGTTAAGTAGATCCAATTGCGCGGGGGTACTTGCAACTGT
>JAYSVQ010000261.1:0-1850 GCA_043718485.1 Bacteroidota bacterium | reverse complement strand
GAAAAAGAAATTTTCGATGGTTTGAAAGATACGCTTTCTAAATCTACTCTTTCTCCCATTTTTTTTCCCGGTATAAAGGGAATTCCCTATCGGCATATACGACATAGTTTAGAGGGTAAGGCCATCGCCGAAATAAAAGAAGTTATCCGAATGCCTGACCCTGTAACGCTACCTTCTTTACCTGAAGGCCAATTGCTAACGCCCTTGCCAAAAGGTTTGCATCAGGAGCATCCTGCTTGGAAGAAATTGGAGTATAAACCCAATTCTGGCTCCAAATAACAGGGAAAATTAGCCCCAGCTTTTGTGTAGCAGACCTTAGAGTCCCCAATTACCATGTTGGTTGCTGAGGGTGATTGCCTTACTTTGCTTAGCTTTGGTCTTAAACCAGTCAATAATGAAAAAATCATTTTCTGTAATTCTGTTATTTCTAGGATTGACCCTTCAGATGATGGGTCAAAAAGTATTTGAAGGAACGCTCGAATTTAAAATGAGTTTAACAGGCGAGGGTGCTGAAACAATGAGTGCTTTTATGCCAACCGGAACTACCTATAAATTTAAAGGCTCCAATATATTGTTTAAAATGGAAGGGGGCATGACTGCCCTTATGATGGGCGTTATTTTAATAAAAGACGGCACCACGTATATGATTAAAGATCCGGAAAAGGTGGTGTATGTTTTTAAAGCCGAAGACGAAAAACCCAGTCCTAAACCAAAAGTTACCAAAGAGGATGAGGTCCTAACAATTTTGGATTACAAATGCCAAAAGTACACTGTCGAAACAACGACCAACGAAACCTCTGCCACCGTTTTGGTATGGGCAACAACTGAAATAAATATTCCAAAACCAAAGGGTCAAAACGGCGGGGCAATGGGACCGGGTTCTTTAGTTGAAGGTGTCGAGGGAGTTGCGCTTAAAAAACAAACAACAATGAATATTGGCGGCAAAGTATTGATGATGGAAGAATTGGTTACGGTTGTAAAACCTGAAAAATTGAGTGCAAAGCTTTTTAAAATTCCTAAGGGTTATGAAGAGAAGCCGGGAAGTGAAATCATGAATTCAATGGGTGGAAATTAAGCAATTCGATTTTTCGATTTTTGATTATTAGCTACTGAATGCAAGAAATTGGATGAAGGCAAATTCCCTGCTTTGCGTATTTAAGACAATTCCATTTCTATGGATATTTGGGATTGGATTATTTCAACCTCTACTTAGTCAAAAGCCTTTTCAAGGGAAAATTATTTTTGAAGCCCAAGTGATGGATTCTGTTTCACCGGAAATTCAATCTTATTTTGAGAGAAAAGCAGTATTCACTTTTAAAAAGCGGAACTCCTATGTTTCCTCTGATGGCCAAGCCGGGGCCCTTGTGGGTGATATTTTAGTAAAAAAGGGAGTTTGTTTTGTCATTCGGCATAATGCAAAAGAATACTTCAAGGTAGAGCCGGAACTGATTGCAAATAGCGTTTCTATTTTAAATGTTGAGCCGCAAAATGAAGTTATTGAAATTTTGGGTTACGACTGCAGGAAATATCTGGTGCATTATGTTGCCAATGACGGATCGGCAGAATTATTTGTTTGGAATACTACAGAACTAAAAATTAAAGCGCCTAAAGGAAATGTGCCCTCATTGCCCGGGTCTAATTTAAGTATGCAAGGTATTGAAGGGCAAACACTGAAAAGGGAAACAAGGGTCACATTAGGTGAAACTGAATTTACCATGATTGAAATTGCAACTGAAATTAATCGCCAAAGAATTAAGAAAAAGTTCTTTTCCATTCCTGATGGGTATTTACCTAAAATGGCACAGTAGTTTAATGCGCTTCGAATTATTGGACCTGAGTTCAGGCAAAAA
>JAYSVQ010000027.1:0-2816 GCA_043718485.1 Bacteroidota bacterium | reverse complement strand
TTGCGGTTACATCAATTCCACCTGCACAGCCTATGGTAAGTTCATGATCCTCTTCCGTATCTAAATTGAGCATATACTCAGCCTGCAATACACCTGCTTTCAGCCCCTTTGCGCCCGTCATTCCGGTCTCTTCATCTATCGTAAACAGGGCTTCTATAGCAGGATGTGGAATATCTTTTGAGGCTAAAATAGACATAATGGTCGCCACGCCGATACCATTGTCTGCACCTAAAGTTGTACCCTTTGCCTTCACCCAATCCCCATCCACAAACATATCGATACCTTGCGCATCAAAATCAAAAGTGGTGGCGTTATTCTTTTGATGCACCATATCGAGGTGACTTTGAAGGCAAACCTTCGCACGATTTTCCATGCCGGGCGTAGCCGGCTTTCGAATAATCACGTTTCCAATTTCATCCACTTCCGTTTTCAAACCGAGACCTTCACCAAAAGCTTTAGCAAAAGCAATTACCCTTTCCTCCTTTTTGGAAGGTCTTGGAACTGCATTCAAATCCGCAAAATAATTCCAAAGCGCGGTGGGAGTCAATTCTCGTACTTCATTTTTCATTGGGTAAAAGTAAAAATAGAGCGGGCATGGAAAAAGGGATTTTATTGGGGTTTTATTCTTTTACTATCTTCTTTCTGAAGCATAGGAACCCGTTTTGACTTTTTGGGGGATGATAAGGCTTGCCTGAGACTTTCGAAGGATGCTGGAAGGTATTGGGTTGATTATTATCGGCAGGGGTAAAACCTATTGGCCTTTCAAACAAAATGGAATTTTTATCAAGAAGGAAGAATTTTAACTTAGTACAAATATCCTTCACCCCAAATTAGCCATGCTAAGATTCAGTCAACATGAGAAGGTGAATTTAAAAAAAGCAATTCCCTTTGAAGGAAAATGACGTTGCATTCTGAAAGTGCGTCTGAACAGAAATCCGCATCATCGTTTTTGAGAAGAACGGCTTCATCCTATTTTGGTTGAATTTTCTGCAAGCAATGGAAACCGGCCTCAAGAGAAGACACTTTGTAAAGAAATCCAATCTTTTGTTTATAACCGTCGGGTGCATTGCAGGCCATTCATCCATTATTTACTTTAGGTTAATACCCATTTAATATCGTCCTATTTCTTTTGCATTATCAAAGAAATGGAAAAAAGAAAAATTAAAGTTGCGGTAATTTCTGATGTTCATCTGGGAACCTATGGCTGTCATGCAAACGAACTGCTAACGTATCTCAAATCTATTGACCCGGTCATTCTCATTCTCAATGGCGACATCATAGACATTTGGCAACTCAGCCGGTATTATTTTCCTGAATCGCACTGGCGCGTAGTTCAACGCCTTGTTAAAATGATGGGCAATGGAACGCATATTTACTATCTTACAGGGAACCATGATGAGATGTTGCGGAAATTTAGTGATACCCAACTCGACCGCTTTCATTTGCAGAATAAACTTGTAATTGACCTTGACGGAAAAAAACATTGGTTCTTTCATGGCGATGTTTTTGATCGCACCATGCGCAATTCAAAATGGCTGGCGAAGCTCGGCGGTTCAGGTTATGATTTCTTAATTCTAATCAACCGTTTGAGTAATCTTATTCTCAGAAAATTAGGAAAGGAACCTTACTCATTCTCTAAACGGATAAAACAATCTGTGAAGGCAGCTATGAAACATATCAGCCGATTTGAAGAAACCGTTGCAGAAATCGCTGTTCACAAAAAATATGACTATGCCATCTGCGGACATATTCATGACCCTGTAGTGAAAGAGTTACATACGAAAGAAGGAAGCGTTATTTATATGAATTCCGGTGATTGGATCGAAAACCTGAGCGTGCTCGAATACAATGAAAGTAAGTGGGAGCTGAAGTTTTTTCATTCTTTAGGATTACAGGAAATTACCCAACCTTTAGAAGAATTGGAAACAAGGCAATCAAAAGTACCGTTTCAATTTGAGTTAAGTCATATAATGGATTGAATTTTCCATTATTAATTAAGTGAAATTCGTTTGAGAGGTGGATGAATTAACTTCCTTTATCGGCACCCTGTTTTGGTTACTCAAGAAATGTGAATGGCCCAGTAATTTGGTCTTAATTAATTACTAGCCTTCGTGTATCATGGCCTTCACTGGTTACCGTTTTTACCAAATAGGTTCCCGCAGGTATTTCAGGCAGAAACAACATTTCATCGCTTCTCACTCCATTCCATTGCTTTAGTTTTCTGCCATTCAAGTCAAATAAAAAAACATCTATATTGGCCGGATGAATATTCTGCAATTGAACACTAAACCATTCCTTTGCAGGGTTTGGATAAATACTCCACGATTGCAGGATATCAGTTGTCCGGTCTGCCACAATGGAATCTACTAATACAGTATCTTGCACGGTACATCCATTCTGATCGGTTACCAATACCGTATAAAATCCCGCAGTCAAGCCATTGATGGCTGGGCTTGTTTGTCCACCCGGTGACCAGAGATAAGTATATCCGGGCGTACCACCCAGGGCCGTTGCTTGCGCTGTTCCATTGTTGGTGAGGTTTTGTTCAGGTGTAGATACCATATTCACCGAAACCATAGATGAGGGTTGGGTTATCGTAATTGTATCTGTAGCAGGGCATCCACTGAAATCGGTTACTGCTACGGTATAAATACCGGCAGGCAGATTTTGCGGATCCTCAACAATAGCACCATTCGACCACAAAAAACTATAAGGCGCAGTTCCATTCACGACATTTAAATTGATTGAACCGGTTGAATCGCCACGACACAACACATTCACCCTTGTTGATCCCACACCGAGTGCAAATCCCTGCA
>JAYSVQ010000260.1:0-5286 GCA_043718485.1 Bacteroidota bacterium | reverse complement strand
TCGTCAAAATAAGTATCAACCAGATTTTCATTTAATACAAAATGAGCTGATGAAATGGGATTGTACACGCGCATTAAACTTCCGGTTTTCCCAATCCAAAATATATCCTCATTTTCAATAAATAATGCTCTTACCCTGAGAAAACCCGAAAGCTCATGCGCTAATGTTAGCGAACCCCTTTCATCCCTTTTTAGCACTTTTGATGTGGTTCCAAATATCCATATTTCGTTGTCATTTATTTCTTGGATGAGGGTGGTTTCAAACTTTTGATTCTTGTCAAAGTTTACGGTAATTTCTTCTATTTGCTCATCAACAATCTCATAAATATTATTCTCAAAACCACCGGCAAGCAGGCGGTCTTTTGATAAAGGCTCAAGTGCAGAAAAGGACTTGGGAATCATGATTTCTACCTTCCGGTTCGGCAAAAAATACAAACCATCTATGCCACCAAGCCATAAATTACCTTCTGTATCTTCTTTAACACAATTTATGGTTTTACCTTCAAAAAATTTCTCGTGTTTAAATTCCTGATTCTCCGGCGCTTGCCATAAATGCAAAAGACCAGTTGAGGTTCCAATCCAAAAGCTTCCTTCTTTATCCACGCAAAAATGATTTACATGTGCTGTACCAACTATTGGGAAAAAATCAAATAAGGTTTTATAATTTCCGCTCCCAATGTCATATAACACATGGTCTAAAATGAAGTAATTCGTGTTTTTTGTGTGCAATACCCTGGCCGGAGTTTGAACCCTATGTTTCGTTTCAATGTATCCTGTGTAGGCATAGGGTTTCAACTTCCCGTTTTCCCATTCTAAAGAAACTTTTTCATTTTCAATTATCACATCCTTACCCTGAGCGTCTTTAAACACACACATCGGTCTGAAATTTTCATTTCCATACACGTGCGTGTTATTAGATAAATCAATCTGATTAATACCTCCACCTGAGTAAAAAATTAGAATTTTTCCGTCCCTAGCTTCGTGAATTTGAATGAATCGTTTTCCGATTTTCATTCCTTTTAGGGCAAGGTGATTATCGGGATTGTAAAATTTACCATTCTGGTAAAAGCAGGGAATTCCATTATAAGTAATAAACCAAATTCTTCCCTTTGAGTCTTCTTTTATCACCAATACATCATTGTCTGTTAAGCCGCTTTGAGTAGAAAAATTTTCAAAGGTTTTTCCGTCAAACCTGCTTAATCCGTTGTTTGTGCCAATCCAAAGAAATCCTTTTTCGTCTTCGTGTAAAAAATAAATGGTGGATGAGGGAAGCCCGTCGGTAGTGCTGTATTGGGTAAAGGCATTTTTTTGAGCCAAACACATATGGTTGAAAAGGCAAAAAAGGATTAGAAAAGTGCCTCCTAACAAGGTTGATTTTCCCTTCCATTGCCAAAATTGCCAATTACCGGAACAAGCCATTCAGAAATTTGATTTGTTGTTACTCAAATCAAGGTGTAATGTTAATTAAATTTAGGGAACCTTTTTTCCTTGACTTTGTTAGGTTAGTTTAGCCCGCACTTTAAATTTTAATTGGATGGAAGCTTTTGTTTTGAAAAAACATGGTTCGGCTACTACTGCATTTCTGCGTAAGGAAATTCCGGAACCTGTATTAGGCCCAGGTCAGGTTTTGATTTCATCTGAAGGATTTGGACTCAATTATGCAGATATCATGGCGCGCAATGGCCTGTACAAAGATGCACCTCCCTTGCCTTCTATAATTGGATATGACGTAGTCGGAAAAATTGAAAAACTAGGAGAGGGTGTTTTGGGCTATACTGTTGGGCAACGCGTGAGTGCCCTTACACGATTTGGAGGCTATGCGCAAAAGGCGGTTACAGATGCAAGGGCCATCATACCTATCTCAGATTCAGTTCCGTTGGCTGAAGCAGCCGCGCTTGCCACTCAGTATTGTACGGCATGGTATGCATCGATGAATTGCGTTCAATTATTTCCGGGAGCAAAAGTATTGATACATGCCGCTGCTGGCGGTGTTGGAACCGCATTGGTTCAGATTGCAAAAATGCAGGGTTGCGAAATTTTTGGAACGGTTGGTGCCGATATAAAAATGAAGAGCATTATTGAGAATGGAGTACATCATCCCATTAATTATCGTACCCATAATTTTGTAGATGAAGTTAGAAAGCAAATAGAAATAGGCGGATTAGATTTTGTTTTTGATTCAATAGGCGGCAGCACATTTCGAAAAAGTTTTGGCCTTTTGGGACCGGGAGGAAAAATTGTGGGCTATGGCGCGGCTGATCGAAGCAGGGGAGGCCCGATTGAATTACTAAAACTTGCATTTGGTTTTGGCTTATATCATCCGGTTGTGTTGTTAATGAATTCAAAGGGAATGATTGGTGTGAATATGCTCAGGATTGCCGACCACCAGCCCGATCAATTGAAGCGAACCATGTTTAGCATTTCAAAGGCATATGCAGCGGGTGATATTAAGCCGATTTCCGGGGGTGTGTTTTCGGCCAATGATTTGGCTAAGGCCCATCAATTACTTGAATCACGGAATTCAATCGGGAAAATTGCCGTCGTTTGGGATACTTAAATCTGATTTTCGTCCTTGAATAGCCTTGTTTTGTCGAAATAGGCTGAAACGCTGAGTACTAAACAGAAAGCACCTACATAGATGAAACTGAGTGAATTTTAATGATTTGACGAGAAATTGAGGTTATTCACAATACACGAGTAGGAATAGTCATCAAATTTTTGATTTTTTCGTAAAAAACGATATATTTTTGTAGAGGTGTATTTAGGGGTAAGCAAATCACAGGATTCCAATTTAAGGAAAATACTGTCCTTTTTGGGCGTAGTTTTCGTATGTGTTTTTCTTCCCGGGCTTTCGTATTCCCAACTTGTTTTTTCAGGAAGCTATGCAGGTAATTCCACAGACGACCGCAGTATTACGGGAATTGGGTTTACACCAGATGTTGTAATCCTTAAGGGAAGTAATAATCGAGAATCGATTATTTATACCGCTAATATGGGAAGTAATACCTGTAAAAGAATGAATGGTGGAGCCTACGTAGCTGATGGTATTCAGAACATCGTGAGTGATGGATTTGAAGTTGGGACGTTAGCTGACGTTAACGTAACCGGAAACACATATTATTACACCGCATTTTTAAATCAAGCCAATAATTTTACGAGTGGAACCTATACAGGAAATGGGGTCGATAATCGTGCTATTTCGATTGGTTTTCAGCCCGATTTTATTTACCTGATATCAAGCGGCTCAGAGATTATTCATTTCGCAACGAAAGATATGACTTCGGGCGATTGTTGCATAATAAATGGAAATTGTGCCTTGACAGGAATCATTAAATCCATTACAACTTCAGGATTTACGGTAGGAACAGCAACGACTTCTAACAGTGCTTCACGCACCTATTATTGGGTTGCCGGAAAAAGCACCTCAAATGCCATTTGCGTTGGAACCTATACCGGAAACGCCACTGATGACCGAGATATTAACTTATGTGGTTGGGCACCAGATTTTCTTTGGATTAAAGCGAATGCAAATCGAAGGTCTGTTTGGCGAAATTCTGTCATTGCAGGTGATAACACTTTTCCTATAAATGGAGCCAACCCTGTTACCAATCGAATTCAAGCATTGAATGCAACAGGTTTTCAGGCCGGAACCAACAATGAGGTGAATACGAATACCACAACCTACTATTATGTGGCATTTGGCGACGTCTCAAGCCCTTTGAGCGTAGAGCTAAAAGATTTTAGTGTCGTTTTAATTAATGGCTTAGTTAATAGCGAATGGGTGATTGCTTCAGAATTAAATGTAAAGGCATATGAACTTGAACGTTCTATAAATGGGGTTGATTTTCAGCCAATTGGTCATCTTCCTGCACGTAATGCAGGAGGACTTCAATCCTATTCTTTCATTGATACTAGACCCTTGTCCGGTTCCAGTTGGTATCGCCTGAAAATGATAGGCCAGGATGAAAGCCTTCATTATTCTGAAAAGGTACTCATCGTTAATTCTCAGAAAAGTGAGAATCCGCTTTCCTTTTCCTTATATCCCAATCCCAATACCACGCGTCAACTCAATTTGGCTTTTTCAGAGACTCAAGCTAAAAACACAAAAGTTTATTTTACTGACTTGATGGGTAAAGTCGTTTTTAGTCATGTAATTGAAGCTGAAAATGCGAACCAAAATCTTGAAATTCAAATACCTGAGTCTCTGGAACCGGGTGTTTATTTTGTGAGAGCCGCCCTTGGAACCCAGGCCTATACCAGGCGTTTAATCCTTAATTAAAGTATTTTTTGATTGAACCCGAGGGGTTTAATCACGGCACGTCAATGTCGTTTAGTTATGGAATATTAAGAGTGGATATTGAAATTGATCAGGAAGCAAATTCTCCAATTAACCTCCTGTAATAGCTTTGGATTAGAATTAGGGTGTTAGGCTTTGGCATTGATAATGAACGATAAGCAGCCATCGCTAAAGCCTTTGCATTTCGGTTTAGAAACCCCAGCCTTCCCGAAAAACGGGATCTTTGTCGCCTGAGGTAAATTAAAAGCCAAGGACTTTCGATCTTAACCGAACGATTTTGCGACAAAGGATTAGATTCTAATTGGGTTTTTGCGTCAATTGAACCCACAATTCACAAATTGTTAACCATTCCCTTACCGAAACGAACCGTTCAAACGAAAAAGTACTCAAATTCTAATTTGTAATTGAATATTTGATTCATAATAAAGTAAAATCTTTTTTAATCTATATTTAATTACATTGTTTACCATGAAAAAAATTATTGTTTTATGCTCCTTGTTCCTCTTTGCGTTTTGTTTTTATTCACCTTTAAATGCCCAGGCCTTACCCACGGGAAATTGGATCTTAAGCTACCTACCCGCAAACCCCTGTGCAGGCGACACTGTACGATTTACCGCTGTCGACACTTCTAATTGTGCGGGCCCTTTTTGGTATACCGTTGATTTTGGGGATGGAAATCAGCTTAATTCGGTTGTTGCTGCGCCCCCGATTGCCTTTTTCCACGTTTACACCACCCCGGGAAATTATTACATCAATTTTATGGTATGGGATTCGACCTATACTTGCACAGATTCAATAGCAAGATCTGTTTTTGTGGGTGGAATTTGCCCCGGAATTGATATAATCAAAGGAAAGGTGTATGACGATGCAAATGGAAACGGGGTCAGGGATTTAAACGAGTTTCTACGTCCCAATGCATCTGTAACACTCAACGGCACTACAGTTGCAACAACAAACTATTTAGGTGAATATAGTTTTGTTCAACCTGCC